>NZ_JAILQF010000197.1 GCF_024699075.1 Butyrivibrio sp. | reverse complement strand
AGTATATTTTGTCAGATAATTATAAATAAAAAGAGCAATGCGTGAGAGTCTCCCGGCGCCTCACTGCGTTGCTCTTTTATATTATCTCATTATAAAAAAATATCGTCAATTACATATCGTACACATTCGCACGTTTTACCACATAGATGCAATTAAAAGAATTCTTTTCTGTCAATACAAATCGCAGATAATAAACTTATCTTGAGTATGTGCTCATGTCTGTTGCCCACTTCTCAGCTCCTATTATAGACTGGGCAAATGCTGCTGCATTCTCTGATCCGCCTGTGTTCATGTCCCTGAAGTATGCATATGCAACCTTCTGATTGCCGCTTGAATCAAGGATTCCAAAGTAAAGATTCTGAGCTATCTCTTCATTACTTTCTTCAAGATTCTTTATAAATATACCTTTAATATACTGATTTCTGGTAACTCTGTTATATGCATATATGATTCCTGCTGCCTGCGAGTTCTGATCACCATATACCGCAGAGCTATAACCACATTCCGTAAGATATACAGGTCTTACTGCTCCCTTGTTATTAAGGAAATCTGACTGACACAGATAATCTGTAAGTACTTCGATATTCTCCATTGTGATCATATCAGTAGCTGCATTATGACTTATAAGTGAACCATAATATGATGTCATAGGAGTCCAGAACGGAGTCCAGTACAAAGGTGTATTGTATGGATGCTGGGCAAGTCCCCAGTTGATATTGCCTTCAGATTTAATATAGGCATTTACATTATCAAGGACATCTCTGCCATCATAGTATGTAACATCAGATGTTCTGTCTCTGTCCCACATCTGGTCGATACACATGCAGACATTGGCATTTTTATTTTCACTCATGATAGCGTTATAGCAGATCCTAAGGCTGTCAGCATAAATTCTTGAATAAGTGGCAACGTCTGTATAAGGCAGATAATTCCAGGAAAGATATGCATTAACTTCATTACCTATTACCCAGTTATCTATCTGGCCGTGGCCTGTGCTGCCATTATAACGGTTACTTATATATGACATTAAAGCTTCAAGCTTCTCAAGTCCTCTTGAATCTGCTGTATTGAGCATATAGTAAGGGCATGATCCGCCGCCGTCCCTTGCCGTAGGATATACAAACTCTGCATCCTTGTAGCCATTTAGAACTACCATTGTTACAGCAAGTCCCTGATTATTGTATTTCTTCATAAGCTGGTCATAACCTGAGAAATTACCTGTAATAGACCAGGTCTTCCCGTTATAAGTCCAGTTTCCACTTGAAGATTCGCTTACACTAAACTGATGGATATTAAAATTATAGGCCGTCTGACCTGCATTAAGGCCTCCAAGTTCATTACCCCATATTCCTTTTTTATTGGAATCATTTTTTCTTGAGGATGTGTTGGTCGCAAGTGTTTCAGGATTAGTAATATAGTGAGCATTGCTAACAACAGTGTAATTGCCTGAATTAAGGGTTGCGACTACAAACTTGTCATATAGATGACAGCTCGAAGTTCCTTTACCCAGGGCAAAAGAAAATGTAGCACTTGTTCCTGCTGCTGCACTTGCCACAGGTGATCCGGACGGCGTATTTTCATACATCTTAAGGGCAAAAAGATAATATACACCATCATCACTCGATGGAACTGATGAAGACGAAGCCTTTACAACAACATTGCTTCCTTCTATGATCGCCGAAGTTATGGCAACTGTTCCTGCTGCTTCTGCAGGGATATCAGAAGGGGCAAGAAATACAAAGGCCATCATAAGTGCCAGGATCACAGCAGAGACTCTTTTCTTAAAATTCATAAATAAAATCCTTTCGTTTGTCGTAAACCCATTATCTTTAAGTCATGGGTAGTTGACATACACATATCCTATTAGCTCTAAGCTTCAACAATATGTATATCGGCCAGTGCAAATCTTTTCATAACAAAAGAACTGTGATTGCCACTTTTAAATGGTCAAACACAGTTCTTTATATTTACAACCCCTAATTTTGTTAGAAAGCTCTATATAGAGTCCTTACGCCTTATCTATCTCTATTGAAATCTCTTCATTTTTCTTTTTTCCAAGAAAGGCCCATACAATGCCTGCGACAATCGCAATAGCCATTACTACTATGTTTGCAATTGCAACGTGTGCAGATGACAGGTTTGCAGGAGTCTGAACTTCTGTAAGTACGTCCGCATTTGAGAAATAGATAAATGCAAACCCCTCTACTCTGCTGCCTACAAGTGTCATAAGTGATGCTGATAAAAGGACCGGTGATACTACGCTTAGTATGTCACCTGCAATATCAGCGATTTTTCCTGCAATGCCTTTAACTTTTACAAAGTAAAGGCAGATAGCTATAGCTATTGTCACCATGGAAAGTATTACAAACAGCTGAGCCTGAGGTACGCTTCCACCCTGAAAATATCCGGAAGCATTTATATTGATCAGATAAAGGATGAAGCCAAGTAGTGCACATACAAAGGTTACACATCCTGCTATCATTCCAGCTGAGACTTTATTTTTCATCTTATTTCTCCTCCTTCCTTGCTTCAGGAACAAGAACTGATACCACATACATTGCAGCACATACGATAAGAAGCACAAGGCTAAGCTTATTAGTAAGATTTAATGCGTTATCATACCATGTATTTACTCTTGTAGTTGATACATTAAGTACAGCACTGTTTGCAAATGTATAAAGCTGGTACTTAAGATTCTGACGTGCTGCCTCTACAAGTTCTGCATCTCCACTAACAGAATCTTCTGATATATAAGCCCATGTAGCATCAACACCGCCATCTCCAAGGTTTATATGATTATCATTACTTCCAAAGTCTGCAACCATGGTAATTCCTGCCATGACCATAGATTCAGGTGAGAAATAGTATCCATTATTCATCATATCTGTTGATATAATGCCAGTGAATCCCCATTCATTTCTGAGAATGTCAGTAAGAAGTGCTGTAGAATGTGAAGCATTTACAGGTCCTATTCTGTTAAATGCGATCATTACTGCCATTCCGCCTGCATCTTCAAGTGCTCCCTGGAAGCCTCTAAGATCTGTCTCTCTGAACTTCTGTTCATTCATATAAGCAGCAACACCGTTTCTGTTATGCTCCTGATCATTAAATCCAAGGTGCTTAGGTCCATTCATGATACCTTTTTCAGTACAGCCTTTGATGATGCCATAACCGATGCGGTTAGTGAGCATAGCATCTTCTGAGATATACTCATAGTTTCTTCCGTTATAAGGTGTTCTTCTAAGTGTAAGACCTGTTCCCCAGATTACATATCTCTGAAGCCATAATCCGCTGTTACCTTCTACAAGTCCCCATTCATAGGCAAGTTCAGGATTAAAGGATGATCCAAGAAGAGTCTGTGAGCTTATATTGAACTGATAAGTCTTACCTGTCTCTTCATCTGTATAGCCTGCTGTAAATCCGTTTACACCTTCGTTCTGACTTACGATAGGATTTTCTACATTTGTAAGTGTATCAGACTGGCTACCACCGTGAATTACAGCACCTACTGCCTCATCAATTGTGATCTCTGATACAAGCTTGTCCCAGTATTCATTATTGATATCACTTACTACATCATAAGTCATATCAGAAGATCCGAATCTAAGTCCAAGATCTGTTCCTTCAGTAGCTTCATTATCAGTAGTAATCACGTGCTGCTGTCCACGAAGCTGTGCTATCCATTCATCCGCAAGAGGTGAATCAGATATTTTTATCTCTACATCTTCGTTATAATTTATAGGATATGTAGCATCCCAGTCATTTCTTGAAAGATATGTAACTGTATCTTCACCTGTCCAGTAGTTAAGATCTGCTGTATCTGCAACATTAGTTACTACTGTGTTATTAGAAAGAGCAAAAGTTGTTGTATCAAGCCCTGTATTATTGGTCCATACAACTGTGTTACCTTCTGCCTCTGCATCCATTCCGTTTTCTGTTGTATATCCCTGTGAAGCTAAAATGTTGTTAATAGCTTCATGTGAGCCTGATGCTGCTGTAAAGATATAATCTCCTTCATCAAAGATATATGTCTTTGCAGTTGTATAATCATAGCTTGCAAGATATTTGGTTGGAACAGTAATTGTTACTTCCTGTGTCTGACCTGCTGCTACTTCTACCTTTGCAGAATTGAGGAACATAACTGCAGATTTTTCTACATTATTTTCTTTGTCATATTCTGTATAAGGCTGCTGTACATAAAGCTGAGCAAGGAATTTACCATCTGTTGAAGAATTGTTGGTAACAGCAATAACTGCTGTAACATTGCCTTCTCCAGTCTTATCTATGTCTATGCTCTTAATCTCCTGAGAATAGTCAAGATAAGAGATGCTGTGTCCAAATGAATATACTACTTCATCGTCATAGTTCCAGGCATTACCTGTAGTACTTCCTTTTGTAGAAGAAGCATTTGAATCAGGATTTACTACCATATCATAGTATCTTGTTTCATAATATTTGTATCCAACATAGATACCTTCTGCTTCTACAATATACTGTCCTGCGCTATAGGTAGCATCACCGCCGCCAAAAGAGCCTGCGCTTGAAATATTGGATATATCTGTCTTGGGATAACGATCATCATATCCGTTTTCAGAATTTGCTGCCACTATATCAGAGTCTGCATAATAGTCTCCGCCAAAGTTCATTACAGCAGGATTAGATGCGTTATCTGCAACATATGTTTCAGGAAGAGCACCTGTTGAGTTAACTGCTCCTGTAAGAACATTTACGATACCTGTACACTGGTAATCATTAGGGCATCCAATATAAGCGATACCATCTACTTCATGCTCTCCACCTTCTGCTATATCGCTTATGAGCATTGCATTACCTGTATTCAAAAGAACTACAACGCTTCCGCATAATTCTTTAGCCTTATCTACAAGTGCAAGCTCGTCTTCTGAAAGCTTTAAAGGATCCTCTCCTGTGCTCTCACCAGCCATATTTACAGCTGTATCAGTACCATAAGTTGTTGTCTCTCCGCCTGCTCTTGAGAATACAACAACACCTGTTGTATTGTCGTGGTCTATTGATGATTCCCAGTCATCACTGATACCATAATCAGAATACATGGAAGGAGTTACTTCCACAATCTGGAAATCGCCCATATCGCCAACTGCTGTATTATAGATAACATCATATACAACATGTGTTTCAAGAGCGCCTGTCCACTGATTCTCTGTCTCTTCTTCATGACGGTTCATCATCTTTGTATAGAAGTCATAAAGAGTAGAATTAACAGTGTAACCTGCCTGTTCAAAGGCACCTACCAGATCTACAGCATCTTCGTTTCCACCTTTAAGGTCTCCTGATGCATAAGGATATGGTGCATAGGCTGCAAGTCCGAACAGTGCAATCTGTTTCCCCTCAGACAATGGAAGTACGTTATTGTCATTTTTCATTATGACTGTTCCTTCTTCGCCTTCTCTTATCGCTATGTCCTTAGCTGCGCTTGCAAGATCCTCGATAGTGTCGTAATCGCTTACGAATCTTGCATCTTCGCTATCAGTATTTGTTACATAACTGGTAGTTCCAAGGAAATTATCAAGATAAGCTCTATAGCTTTCAATGATAGTGGAACCAATTGTTGTCAGAACAAGTACTGAGCCACATGCAGCTGACAATCCTCTGAAAAGAGGAGTCATCTTTTTGATACTCATATTTTCTTATCCTCCCTTAAACATAATTCTTTGCTACTTACCATAAGATCACCGCACCTATTACTAATACTTATTGCAGTCTTATAAATCATATATTAGCATCTGAAAATCGCTGTGCTTCTAACTTACGTAATCTGTCATTTTTTTGTCGTGATCGGAATGATCACTTCTTCTTCCCTGCATTCATCAACTGCTCTTATTCTTACTTCTTCACCAGATCCGGCTCTTACTGCTGCCATCATCTGGCCGTAATAACTGAAGGTTTTATTGCCTTTATATCCGTCCTTGTTATAAGAACATGCATTACCAAATCCAAGGAGCTTACCGCCTTCTACACTCAGCTCTACTTCATGCATTTCAGAAGGTTTTCTTATACCTTTACCATCTGTATACATGATAGGAATGAAGATGATCTCATCTTTACAAGCAGTTTTCTTTTCAGGCATAATGCTAAGTTTTACTTCATCTGCTGCTGTAACAAGCTTATTTTCATAAAGCTTGTTGCCATCCCTGTCATAGGTAACTGCCTTTAATTCACCGTTTTCATATGGAGTCTTATAATATGTTCTAAAGGTCTTTCCAACCTTTTTACGTCCAAGTGATCTTCCGTTTAAGAACAGTTCAACGCTGTAATCTCTTGTATATACTTCTATGAAAGCTTCTTTCCCTTCATAGCCTTTGTAGGACCAGCTTTCAATAGCTTCTGTAAGTTTCCAGGCTGATGGAGAGTGCTTACCTATATTACATAAAGGCTTAACTGCTATTGCAGGCTCTTTTTGTGCCTTATAGACAACTCTTGTATAGGCTGCTTCCCCGCCTGTAAATCCGAGTATGTCTACTCTTCCGCTTCCTGCTGTAAGCCAGCCTGACTTATCAGCATCCTTTGGTGCGTACTGTTCATATTCCCAGGCTCCTATTCCGGCTTCTCCTATATAGTCCTGGCCTGCCCATACGAAATCGCCGATTATCCTTTCATTCTTCTCTGTAATCTCAAGCCATTTCCAGGTATCCTTACAGAAAGTCTCACTTCCAAGGATGAGTCTTTGAGGATATTTCTTAAGATCATGCTTGTACCTTAAGATTCCGTAGTTGTATCCGGCAATGTCCATATTTGCATAGGCATCTCTTGTCTTAACATCGCACATAGGAAGCGTAGCTCCGACCTTCATGGTCGTATCTCCAAGGATACCGGCAAGTGTATTATAGAATTCACTTCCTACAGGCTTTGTTTCTTTTTTCTTTGCATCATCCTTAGCATTTTTACTATTTTTTGTTTCTTTGCTCTTATCTTCTTTTCTCTGAGCCTCTTTATCAGCCTTATCATCACTGTATACGCCAAAACCTGCCGAATATAAGAAGTTAAAAAAGATATTGATGCCGCAGCTTACAGGTCTTGTGTCATCAAGCATGTGAAGATAGTCAGTAAAGTCTTTTGTAAGCTTTATGCCTCTTTTTTCACCTGTTTCTGCCACTTCATTGCCAGTTGAATACATAATGACCGATGGATGATTATAATCCTTTAAAACCATTGCCTTTAAATCTTTCTTCCAGTTATCTTCAAGGAAGTTAACATAATCATATTTGGTCTTATGTATGTACCAGCAGTCTACATACTCGTCCATGACGAGCATTCCCATTTTGTCGCAGGCTTCAAGAAGATAATTTGAACAAGGATTGTGGGCACTTCTTATAGCGTTATATCCCTGCTCCTTAAGGATCCTTATCTTTCTTTCTTCTGCTTCCTTATAAGCACAGGCTCCAAGAATGCCGTTATCATGATGTATGCAGGCACCCTTTAAGATCACATGCTTTCCATTTATGGTAAGGCCATGCGATGGGCCATATTCTAAAAGTCTTATGCCAAAAGGCACTCTTGTCTCATCTTCCTTGTATCTGACCTTGCACTCGTACATATACGGGCTTTCAGGCGACCATAATTTTGCATCTTTAAGCTCTATATTTATGGCAGCCTTTCCATCTGTATCTTTAGAAGCTTTGGCAACTACTTCTTCATTATCAAGTATTTCTATATCAAGGCTTCCTAAGCTGCTTGTCTTAACTTCAACAAGGATCTTTGCAGGATCAACTGATAAAGTCTTTATCTTTATGCCATTTAAATTAATATGTTCCTTTGGAGATACACACATCCAGACAGGTCTGTAAATGCCGGTACCTGAATACCAGCGGCTATTGGGCTGGTCAGAGTTTCTTGCAACTACTTTTATGGTATTTGTATCTCCTATCCTTAAATAGGTATCAAGACATATTGAAAACTCAGTATAGCCATATGCATGGAATGCAACATGTTCACCATTTATATAAATATCACAGTTATGATATACTCCTTCAAACACGAGTCGGTGAGTAAGATCTTCTTCCTCTTTAGATACAAAAAATTCTTTTTCGTATTCATAGTCAAGAGCCTCAAACCATCCTATATTGTGGATTCCGGCGCTTTCCAAAGCCCTTTTTTCAGATATCATTGCATCATGAGGAAGTGTTACCTCTTTCCATTTATCATCACTTCCAAGAGGTCTTACACTCCAGCCTTTATTAAAATCAAGTTTTTTCATAATAACTACTCTCTAAGACTTTTCGTCACTTCGTTCTAATATTTTCAAATTTCTGCTTTCAAAGCCTGTTCTATATGTCTTCGTCAGGATCTACCCATTCTCTACCCTCAGCAAGTACTGCCTTTTTCTGATTCTCTCTGATGATCTTATGATCTTCTTCGATATGCTTTTCAACCTTCAAAAAGCTTGTAAGTACTACAAGTACTGCATAGCACAAAAGTTCAACTCCAAGATAGCAGATGACAAGCATAGTCTTAACACTGTCATTCTGAACTGCTGCCATTGCATCATATCCGCTTGCAGACAGAAGTGCATTTATGATTCCGTTTCCAAGACCTGTCATTCCGACCATGATCGCACCATAAACTGACATGGTAAATCCGTCACTTCTAAAGCCGTTCTTAGCTTCAAGATGATCAAGTACATCTGACAAAAGAGCCAGTGTCACATACATCGCAGGTATAGAACCTATGCCCTTAAGTACGACACCGATGCAGACTATAACGAAATTATTAACGTTTATAAAACTTGCAAGACCTCCAAGTACTGATAATAAAAGGCCGTAAGTTACTGCTCTTTGCTTGCCAAGCTTATTGGCTATAGGCCAGGCTACAAGCATTCCGATTGCTGTAGGTATGCCGCCAATTGCTCCAAGTATTCCCATCGCTGTTCCTGCATCGGCTTCAGATGTGATACCATCAAACATCCATCTGCAGTAGTAATTCATGGAACCGTTCTTTACAAGGCCTCCAAACTGGAACAAAAGGAAATATAAAATGATGAGCCACCAGTATTTTTCCTTCACGCAGGCGCCAATCTGCTGCTTCATAGGAAGCTTTTTTTCCACAATATTGAGTTTTAAATTCTCTTCTGTGATTCTCTCTCTGGTGAAATAGTATTCAAGAAGTATAGCCAGTGCTGTTATAAAGCAAAGGCCAACCATGATATTTCGCCAGTTGTTGTAGCTTAGTGCCTGATCTATGACTCCGTTTTCTTCTACGAAGAGATAGCTCTGAAGAAGGATCGGAATAACTATACTTGCACCAAATCCTACAGCTGCAACACCTGAAGCATTGGAGAAGGTTGCAAGAAGGCCTCTTTTGTCAGAATCCCTTGTAGAAAGGGCAACCATTGAGCTGTGTGATGTGTAATAAAAAGGATATGCTATCGAATAATAAATGTTATAAGAAAGTGCAATCCATATCATCTGAACCTTGGGGCTTAAATTTATAGGTGTCATGAATAAAAGCGCTATCGCAAGAGTTACAAGAGGGGCTGACAATAACAGGTATGGTCTTGCCTTGCCCTGACTTGTCCTTGTATTGTCCATAAGGTGACCTACAAAAAGGTTACCTATTACTACAAAGATTACCGATATCATTGGCAAAAGGGCTGAGAAATTGCCGAATTTGCCTGTGTCTGTCCATCCTATTACATCCGAATAATACCTGTTAAGATATGATGCGAATATAGCATTGGATATAAGTGCACAAAAAGGTGCCAGGAAATAACCTATGATCATCTCCTTAGGCTTAACCTCCGATGTCTTTATCCTTGTTCTTAATAATGGATTGTCAAAAAAATTGTTCTTACTCATTTATATCCTCTCCTTAAAGAAGGTGCTCACCACTTTCAAGTACCCTTATTTCGCCGTTTTTAAGTGTTACTTCTGCTTTGGTGCAGGCAGGAACACTTATTTTCATCCTGCGGCCATCCTCTTTATCTTCCCAGCTGACTTTTATATCGCCATAAGGCGTTCCTACGCTTCCCTTTGCATAAGTAATAGAATCTGTATATAAAGGCGAAATCTTAAATCTCTTATATCCCGGTTCCAAAGGCTCTATTCCAAGAATCCTTCTATAAAGGAAATCGCCCACAGCACCTGATGCATAATGATTATAAGAGATCATCTTGTCTGTACCATCGTCTCCTATTGGACAATTGCCATTTTCATCAAGACCGTCCCATCTCTCCCAGATGGTGGTAGCTCCTGTCTTTACTTCATAAAGCCATGACGGACACTTCTCATTAAGAAGCATCCTTATCGCATCATCCTCATATCCGTTATCAGAAAGTGCAAACAGAATATAAGGAGTACCTGGGAAGCCTGTTCCTATACAGTAGTTGCCGCCTCTTACCATATCACTGAGAGCCTTGGCTGCGCCTTTTTTATCCTTTTCATCAAGCATGTCAAAGTAGATTGGAAGCACATATCCTGTCTGGAACTCTTTGCCTTTAAGATGTGCATTATCATCCATAAATCTGGCTCTATAAGCTTTGGAAGTAGCTTTGCTCATTTTGTCGTAATACTCTTTATCTTCGCTATTTCCAAGTTCTCCAGCTATTTTGGACAAAAGAGAACTCGTGTGAGCAAGTGAAGCCGTAGCTGTCCACTTACTTCTTCCCTGCCACTGGCTCATCTTAGGAACGTCAGGCGCTACCCAGTCTCCAAAATGGAAGACGCTTGGAGTATTCCAGATGTACCTGTTTTGCCCAAAAGAAAGAAGACCCGCCCAACCCTTGCAGGCATTTACATATTTTTTCATCATCTCATAGTTATCTGTAAGGATCTTCTTATCGCCTGTAGAAAGGTACAGCGCCCATGGCACAAGAACACTGGCATCTCCCCAGAAATCAACTGCCATTACAGGCATGGTCACAGGGAATCCAAAGCCCTGGGATGGAATTGTATTGGGAATTCCTCCGGTCTTTCTCTGCTCGGCGCGCATATCGCACAGCCACTTTGAAAGGAATCTTGTCATTTTAAAGTTATATACAGCAGTGGGGGCAAATACTGCAATATCGCCTGTCCAGCCCATTCTCTCATCGCGCTGCGGACAATCTGTTGGAATCTCCACAAAGTTGGACTTAGCACCCCATCTTATATTGCTTTGAAGCTTATTGAGCTTTTCATTTGAACACTCAAAGCTTCCGTTATCCTTGATATCTGAATACAGTGCTATGGCTCTTACTTCTACATCGCTATCTTCAATGCCTTCAATACTTATATACCTGAATCCCATATAGGTATAATTTGGTGCATATGTCTGAGAACCTTCCCTGCAGGTATATTCCAGTCTTGCCTTTGCAGATCTTAGAAAGTCTGTATTAAGGCTGCCGTCTTCATTTAATATCTCAGCATGCTTTACTACTATCTTCTGACCCTTATTAACTTTCTTTATATTAAGTTCTATAATGCCAGCCATATTCTGACCAAAATCATAAATGCTAAGATTGCCATTTTTAGTAATGCTCAAAGGCTTAAAGCTCTCATGCCTCTTTACAAGACTACCGTAAGTAGCTGTGATCCTTGGATGTATCTTTACATTTTCAATTTCTGAAAATCTCCAGGTCATGGAGCTTTCATCTGTTGTAGCATCATATACTTCGCCATCATATATATCAGCTTCCTTTACAGGACCATCAATGCTGACCATCCATGACTTATCAGTACCTATAACCTCACTTTTTCCGTCTTCATATTCTATTAAAAGCTCCATCATAAGAGCCTGCCTGTCAGCTGTTACTCTGTTAACCCTGCTGTAAATAAATGAACCTACAGCCCAGCCGCCGCTTACAGTTGCAGTTATATGATTGCTTCCTTGTCTAAGCATTGAAGTAACGTCATATATCTGGTACTGAAGATTGGTCTTATAAGATGTAAAGCCAGGAGCAAAATAGTCATCCTTGACCCTGTTATCATTTATAAATGCTGTGTACATACCGATTGCTGTACTTAGAAGCTTCGCGCTCTTAACTTTCCTCTTTATATCAATATCTTTTTTGAAGGTCATGGGAACGGGGGATACCTTCTTGTCTTTAAAAACATAAGAACCATCAGTTATAAACTTTCCATTCCATTCTGTATCCATCCTTCCAGTCTCAAATATAAGCTCTGCCTGTGCGCTCTCGCCGTGATTATCAGTTACTACAAGAACTGCTTTGTAAGACCTAAAAGGCTCTAATGCCTTGCCTTTATATTCGATACCTATCTGCTTATCTGTGGTAATTGACCAGTCGCCAACAGTAAGCTTTGCATTTTTAAGATACGTGGCATTCTGATCACTCTTAATGGCAAAAGAAAATCTTGGATTATTATTATCTGTAACTATATTTTCTTCTAATTCTTCACATGTAAATCTATCTATTGTGAGCATTTTCCCCTCCAAGGATTTCCAGTAAATTCAAGTCTCACTCATAATCCCCGCTTAAAGAAGTGGGGACTTCTCTCACTGAAATAAAAAACCTACCGATACTATTTTCGGTAGGTTAAATATAACATATATACTTTTTCTAAAATTTCTTTGGTCGTAAACTGCATCCAATTTGTCGCAAAAGGTATCCGCTTTATATTTTCAGCCTATTTGGAAGGAGGATGCGCTGTTCGAACCAGCCATTCTCGGCTTTTATGGTTACTGAGCCTCCGTACTTCTGGACTATGTTTTCGATACTCTTCATTCCAAAGCCGTGGTATCTGGTATCTTTCTTGGATGTAACAATATGCCCGTTTACAATCTTGGGTTTTTCGTTGTAGCAATTCTCCATCCTGATCCTGACAAAGCCCTTTTGATGAGCAACCGCCAGATGAATAAGGCGCTTCTCCTTATGCTCTATCTTTTCTACACTCTCGATCGCATTATCAAGCATATTACCAAAAAGAGCATTAATATCCATTGGTTCCATAAAATTTATAGCCTCTCCATCAGCAACAACAGTCAGCTCTATCCAGTGATTCTGACAGTATATGGACTTGGCTGTAAGTATGGTATCAAGTACTTTATTACCTGTTTTGTTCTGAGCTTCATATACCCTGATATCTCTTTCTATTTTATCAAGATATTCAAGAGATGATCCGCTATCTATACCCTCGCGAAGAAGGGCTATCTGATGCTTTAAGTCGTGATACTTGATATTGACGATCTCCATAGACTTATCAAGCATCTCATAATTGGCCTGCTGCATGTTAAGCGCATCCTGGAGTCTTGCCATTTCAAGCTTTGTAGTAAACTCTCCCATCTGGAAATAAGCAGCATGAAGAATTGCAACACCTCCAAGATCGACCAAAGTCCTTATAACAAAGATTTCACTTGCATAAACGCCTCCAAACAGAGCTCTTCCTGCTACATAGTAAAGGTTACTGGTCCCGTAAACTGCAACAGTAATGATAAGTATGCTGATAAGTTCTTTACGGGTTATGATAGCACCATCAATAGTCTGCCTTATCTTTTTTTTCAATCTTATAGAAAATTGTCACCTGTACAGCGTGAACTATAACAAGCATTAGAATATTGGCCCAAAGAGCCTTGGGATATCCAAAAGAATTAACTGCAAAATAATAGATCATCCAATGCATCGACGCCATGAATTCCCCGATAAGAAATGCATTAAGTGATACATAAAGGCAGGTATGATTATCAAATCCACAGTTGAATTTTATTGACCAGAAAACTGACATCATATAAAGCGCTGTAAGAGGAATGAACAGCACTTTATTTTCGGCCGTAAAGTACATAACAAGGCTCATTATGGCAAAATAAATAAGCTGATACACAGATGTTATAATCCACGATCTCTTTTTTTCACTCACCGCTATAATGATCCAGCAGGCTAGATTATAAGAAAGAGCATAATATATACCGGGTGTATTAATGGAACTTACTATATCCGTCATTTACTTACCTCGTTCATGTAGTCATTGAGCGCATCCATGAACTCTTTTTTCTTGGATCTTGACACAAGAATACGGTCCTTGCCGATTATTATGTCATTGTCTTCAACTCCATCTACATACTCAAGATTGGCAAGAAAAGCTTTATTACAGCGATAGAAAGGCTCATCAGAAAGCTTTTCCTCGATTTCTCTTAAAGTTCCACGAACTACTATAGAGCCTGTTTTGGTATGATAAATAAGATCATGATCCTGAACTTCTATATAGTAGATATCTGAAACACTTATCTTCTGCACTCCGCCCTTATAGTTAAGTGAGAGGTACTTGGCACTTCTTTTTTTCATACGGCCAAGAGCTCTTTCTATTCTCTGGGAAAAGGCAAAGTAGTTGATAGGCTTTAATACATAGTCAAGCGCCTCAACTTCATAACCCTGCATGGCAAACTGAGGCATGTTGGTTATAAAAATGATAACAACCTCTTCATCAAGCGCCCTTACTTTCTTAGCAGCAGTCATTCCGTCCATGAACTGCATCTCAATATCCATAAGGATAATATCAAAATCGCATTTATAATCCTCTGTTATATCTTCGCCGTCCTGAAATCTCTGCACTATAAACTTCTCGCCTGATTCTTCTTCATATCTGGATATGTACTTTTCAAGTGTAGATGCATAATTATCATCATCTTCAACTATAGCAAGTCGAATCATTCTTAAAGTCCTCTCTAAACAAATAATTGCAATGCTTATATACAGTGCAATCATTTTATATGATTTAAGGGTTAAAAGTCAAAATACCGTAAAATACTGAGTTTTGTATCAATTCTTCTTTTTATTGATTATATAAATTCCGAGACTTACAAGGACAAGAGCTATAAGAGTATAAACACTAAGCGCCTCATCTCCTTCACCCAGGAATATTGCAGATAATATAACGCCCATAACAGGATTGACGAATCCAAGAACAGTTACAGTGCTGACAGGATTGTATTTAAGAAGTATACCCCAAAGTGTATATGCACCTGCAGATATAAAAGCCATGTATATAAGAAGCGGGATACTTCCTGCAGATACAATAGTAAGATGACCGCCCATAAGTGTTCCAACTACAGCCATTACAATACCGCCAATAAAGAACTGATAGCCCGATAATACTACTGGATTTTCTTTTTGGGAAAAGAGCTTTATGAAGCATCCTGCAATAGCGCTTGCAAATGCAGCTATAAGCATTGCGCCCTCACCCTGAACAGAGAATCCTCCTTCAAGAAATGAAGAGCTTCCACCTGTAACGCAGAGAAATACACCTGCAAATCCTATGATCATACCGGCAGCCTTACGAGCAGATAATTTTTCAAATTTAAAAGCATATACAGCAAGAAGTATACTAAAAAAACTTCCCGCAGCATTTATAATAGAACCTCTTACACCAGATGTATGAGCAAGTGCCATATAAAAGAATATGTACTGAAGAATAGTCTGAAAGCAAGCAAGTACCAGTATATACTTAAACGAACTCTTCTTGGGAAGCAAAACCTTCTTTTGCAAAAGACTTCCAAAAATGATGACCATAATACCGGCTATTATAAATCTTGTTCCTGCAAAAAGGATTCTGGAAGGAGTATCACCTGCTGCTATATCAAACAGCTCGTACCCTATCTTTATTGCAGGCGAAGCACTTCCCCACAAAGTGCAGCAAAATATTGCTGTTATGATAACAATGGGAAGTCTGGTCCATATGGTCTTTGTCTTTGTAATTGTATCTTGGCTTGAATTCATTAGTGTATGTCCTTTTCTTTTAGGTGATTGGTAGTTGAATACAATGTAATGAGGTAGGTGTCTAAGGTAATCACATAGCAAATAATAGCACAAATTTTAAATGTGAAGTTAAAGATATTTTTTGATAACTTTTCATTTGGTGAGAAGCCATAAATCCAAATCATCTTTTCAACAACGTCTGCAATAGTAATAGTCTCATCAAAAAGACATGCTAAGCCGTAATTACTTTAATAATAAATAAGAATTATCTTCAAGAACCTTTAGCTGTATGTCTGCCTTACATGATCTTTCAAGAACAGTTCTGACATTGTACATATCACTGTAATTCACAAACTTCTGTGCATCTTCTATTGATTTACCGCTTTTCATCTTCCTGTCAAGAAGGCGCTTATAAAGCAAATCTTCATCTGCATATATACTAATAGTAATATCAGCATACTCTTTTAGTATATCCCATCCATCATCCTGTAAAAGAAGATAATTGCCTTCAAGTATTACAATATCGCTATCAACAAGTATTGCATCTTCCTGCGGATTATGCGTCATCCTGTTGTAATCCGGCCATCCGCATACTTCTCCATCTGCAACTTTTTTTACTTTTTCAAGGAGTCTTTCAAGATCAAAAGTCTCAGGAGCTCCCTTTACATCAATCATAGGAATATCCTGCCCATCCCTTTTAGTAGTATGTGACATAAGATAATCCTGGTACCTGTGAAAACCATCCATTCCAATTACAGCAACGCTTTTAAGATCTTTGGTATTATCAGAAAGATATTTAAGAAAGCTTAAAAGAGTACTCTTTCCCGCACCGGGAGGTGCTGCAAGCATGGCAAGAATTCTTCTGCCGCTTCTCTCCTGCATATCTTTCATTTTCTTTAGCAATGGAATAAATATATCATTTATATTTTCATCAGAATAACTTACACTTGTTTCTATTCCATTAATACTAACAGTATAGTTCATAATCAAATATCTCCACAAAATCTAATCGCATTGCTCTTTAAGCTGACGTCTTTCTCCTATAGCTTCAAGCCCTTCTTTTCTTCATCAAATCTTCAATTTTTCTGCAGACCAGATAGAAGAATCAAAGGATTATCGCGTTCATTACTATAATACTAAAAATTTGCGAATTATAAACAATAAAATGTCCTTGCGAATGTGATACCTTAGCTGTCCAAGGTAATCCCATCGCAAGGACATAAACACATGTTTTATTCCATATATTTAAGCATTGCTTTCATCATATCAGGATATTCAAGTGTTCCGTCATCGCGGTGAATAAATCCAAAAAGCTCTCCGTTACCGCTAAATGCACCGTTGTCCCACCATAAAAGAGGCAAGCCACAGGATTTTGCCTTAGCAGTATAGTATGCTGCCCAGTCAACTCTGTCCTGAAGATTTCCGTTTTTATCTACACATCCGCACTCACCGATAACTACCGGTATTCCCTGGCTTATATACTTTGTGTATATTTTCTCCATGAAATAGTCAATATCTTTTCTGCTTGCTGCAGATGATGCATCAAAGTTATCTATTCCGGGACTTTCAAGAGCAAAGCTGTATGGTGTATATGCATGAATGGAAAGGATTATCTTATTATCAGCGCTGTCTGTAGGGATTACAAATCCGTCATTAAGTACTCCGTCAGGACTTGCACAGTATCCAGGGCACATAAGATAGCGGTCTTCATTATTGCCGCCTGATGCTCTTACAACATCAACAAATTTCTGATTAAGTTCATTGATTATAGCAATTGCATTTTTGCAATCCTCATTATTAGGATCTATCCACCATTCATTGTTATGGCCTACAAGTCTGGGTTCATTCATAGATTCAAATATAAGCTTATTGTCATAATCTTTAAATCTGTCTGCTACCTGAGTCCAGATGCTCTCTATATAATCAAGAGACTGCTCTTTGTGTTCTTCATCAGGATAGAGTCCATTAGCTTCAAGATGGTTGTCATGATGAATATTTATGATAACATACATATCTTCTTCTACTGCGTAGTCAACAACTTCCTGCACACGATCAAGCCATGCCTCATTTATCTTGTTGTTTTCATCAACATGATTGTGCCAGCTTATAGGAATTCTTACTGTACTAAAACCATTATCATGAATAGCCTTTATGAATTCTTTAGTTACTTTATCATTACCCCATGCAGTTTCGATCGTAAGGTCATCATTAACCCCACTATCAACAAATGCATCGAATGTATTTCCAATATTTAATCCAAGTTTCATATCTCGAACAAAAGAAAGGCTTTCATTATCCGGAATGTCTTTTTGTTCAATCTCAATTTCAGGAATAGTTATTTCAGTTGCCATTTCATTATCCTCCATAGATGATTCGGCAGTGCTTTCGTTCTCTGAGGTCTCACTTTCAGAACTATCTGCATCCGATACTTCAATACCAGATGCATCAAGGACCGAAGTATCACTTTTTTGCTGTGCACTACCAGATACTCCGCAACCTGTAAGTAATGCTACCAGCAATAAACTTATAACTTTTTTCTTCATCCAAACTCCTTTGAGGCTCATCTTTATAAAAAGATACACCTATCATAATTATTTTGTAAAAAGAGGCGATGCACTGCACCGCCTCTTTAATTACATTCATAATTATAACACTTATATACAAAGAATTAATACTGCTATAAGCGCTTTAAATTCTTTTAGTATACTGGTTTAAATATAATTACTTATTAGCCTCATCAACATAAGCCTTCCATGTATCTGCGATAGCTTCTGTAAGAGCTGCTACGTCAGCATTAGGAACGATGCTCCATGTAAGTTCTTCACCAAGTTTAAGGTTAGGAATCATATCATGATAAGCAACTGTACCATGTTCAGACTCAGACATCATTGTAATTGTCTCATCAATTGCTCTCTCATCGAAGATACCCTGACGAGCTGTTGAAAGGAATCCGTTATAATCCTCGTATCCTTCAGGAGCTTCTGTATAGAGGTTATAAGCAAATGCAATCTTCCAAGCTCTGTCTGCATCATAGCATCCAGGAATTGCTGCTGGGTTGTTGGACCATACATTAAGATATGTATCCATCTGAGGTCCCTTAGGGAACATTACGAATCCAACTTCATCTTCCATATCTTCAAGGAAGCTTCCAGGTGTTCCGGCATACTCATCTTCTACCATGAATGCTGCATGTCCCTGAACGAACTCTTCTTTATAGTAATCCCACTCAGCGCCTTCAGGATCATGATTATCGAACTTGTTGTACATATCTACAACCCACTCAAGAGCTTCCTGTGTCTCAGGTGCTTCAAGGTTGTAGAAATACTTACCGTCTGCATCCTTACCAATGTAAGAACCGCCGTTTGAGAATACAGCCATAGTTGTCATAACACCTTCGTTAAGTGTAAGGCCATATACATCATCAATACCATCGTTATCTGTATCTCTCTGACACTTAGCCATAAGCTCTTCGAACTTATCCCAAGTCCATGTGCCATCTGCCTGCATATCATAAACGCTATCAGGATCGATACCTGCTTCTGTAAGAAGTCTCTTATTGAAGTAAACACCTGTACGAGGCTCTGCGATACCTGCTGACATAGCATAGATAGCATCGCCCTTTGCATACTGTTCATGAATAAGGTTCTTAGTGAACTTATCCTGAGTGAAGTCAAGGCAGTCAAGTGTTGAAAGGTCATACATAAGACCATTGCTCATAGCAGATACTATAGCTGCATCACCTCTTAAGATGAATACATAGTTGTTATCGTCACCACCTGTTGTAACATAGTCTACGAAATCCTGAGGTGTTGTTCCCCAATCAGAGATTGCAACCTGTTTGATCTTGAAGTTGTATGTCTCCTGAATCCATTCACGATATTCATCAAGAGATTCTTCGTAGTCATTTGAAGGCTCTGCAGGCTCTTCTGGTGACCACCAGTCACGAACGATGATCTCCATGCCACCAAGGTCGATAGGATTACCATTTTCGTCTGTTATAATTTCCGGACCCTCTTCTACAGCCTCTGTAGCTTCTGTTGCAGCTGCATCTGCTGTCTGAGTCTCTGTAGATGCAGCATCTGTAGAATCACCACCTGTAGTATTACCAGCATCACCTGAACCACCACAAGCTACGATTCCAGCTGACATAGCTGTAATAGTTGCTACTGCAATTGCTTTGTTTGCTAACTGCTTTTTCATATTTTTCCTCCTTCATAAGAAAAAAAATTGTTTTATCGATAACCACTTTTGTGGATATCAGCCCTTCTCAAGTTCCCCTTGCAGCCTCTTATTAAGGCTGCACGTCACTAATACTTATGATCTGTGATCTTTAAGTAACTACTTCTTAATACCTGTAGCTCTGATACTAATGATCTTTGATCTTTAAGTAATTACATCTTAATACCTGTAGCACTGATACTTTCTACGAATGCTCTCTGTGCAAAGAGATATATAACGATGAGAGGTAAAACGATCATCAGTGTACCTGTAGATAAGATACAGTTGGAATAAGCAACCGATATAGTTGTCTTGATTCCTGAAATTCTCTGAATATATGCGCCAAGTGAATCAACGATTCTTGCAAGAGATGTACTTACAAGAGGTGTTGAGCCAAGGAACATTTTGGAATAGAATCCATCAGTCCACTGCCATACAAATGCAAACAGGAAGCAGGATGAAAGGATTGGCTTACTCTGAGGAAGCATGATACTTACAAATGTTTTAAGCATTCCGCATCCATCAACATATGCAGCTTCTTCCATGTCTCCTGGAATATTTCTAAAGAACTGTCTTATCATATAGATGTAAAGACCGTTTTTAAGTCCCATTCCGGTTGCACTCATAAGATAATAAGGAAGCTTTGAACCACGAAGATTTATTGTTTCGCCTGTTATAAGCTTGATGATTCCCAGTATGTCAAAGAATCTAAAATGCAGATACAGTGAACTTACAATTGTCTGCGGAGGGATAAGGATTACAAGAATAACACATGCAAACCACATATTTTTAAGAGGGAACTTAAATCTTGCAAAACCGTATCCAACCAGTGTACATACAGCAATCTGTAATACTGCGATAGTAAAAGATATAATGATCGAATTCAAAAGTGCCTTAGGATAAGACATTACATCCGATGCCATCTTGTAATTGGCTGTAGTAAAATGCTCCGGGATATTAGTAACAATCGGGTTATAAAGATCCTGCTCTGTCATAAAGCTTACAGATATCTTATTGAGGATTGGCTGAAGTATAAGGAAGCACATTCCGAACAAGAGTATGAATCTGCAAATGCTTACTGCAATCTCTATAGTTTTTTTCTTTAAAAGATACCCGCCTGAACGTTTGTTCCTCTCCCAAAATCCAAGCTTTTCGATATTCTTTGCTTTAGTCATAGTAGTAAACCTCCTTAGAGATCAGGAAAGATGAAACACCTATAAAGGCAAGGATAACTATGAAGTATACCCAGGACATTGCCGAAGCTCTGCCGTATTGCATCTGATCTATCATTACAGACTGAATCTTTTCGATTACTTTGTTATCAGATCTCATACAGAAATCAACTACTGTATAAATCCAGTTAACAAGGAACATGGAGCTTATCATAGGGAATGTGATCTTCCAAAGGCTCTCCCACTTTGTACATCCTTCAATATCAGCAGCTTCGTACATGCTGCTTGATATTGTCTGAAGTCCTGAAAGGAAAATAATGATCTGGATACCTGATGCTATTGCAACATCATAGATATTATCAATTACTTCAAATACCTTCTCAAAAGCCTTAACACCGACACCTGAAGTTCTGAGTATAGTCTCAAGTGCTGCTGTGATACTGACTCCACTTGTTGTATCTTCTATCTGAGCAGCAAGAGCAGCCATAAGCTGGTTATTGGTTTCAAGTCCCAGGATTACACCTGATGAAAGGATAACCGGAAGGAAGAATATAGCTCTTACAAGTGCTCTTCCTTTAAACTTCTGATTAAGTATCAGTGCTACAAAGAATGAAAATACGATGATAGCCAGTGAGTAGACAACCATTCTTCCAAGTTCTTCTACAAGAAGTCTTGTATATTCAGGATCAACTCTGAATGCATATTTCAGGTTTTCAAGTCCGTTAAAAGAAAGTGTAAAGTTACCTGATCCAAGACTTACTTCACTAAAACTCATGTGTAGTGACTGAAATAGTGGCTTTACCATGAAGGCAAGGAATCCAATAATAAATGGCGATATAAACAAATATCCGGCAATGGCTTTTCTTTTTTGAAGACCTGCCAGTTTATTCTTTTGCTTCTTCATCATCAAATCCTTTCCGCTCATGATCTTACTACCAGATAATCTCTGGCAGGAATTGTCTGACCATCTGCTGTTACATCTTCAAAATCATAATTGACATATACCTTGGTTCCATCAGCATAAGTAGTAACAGAAAGTGTATCTGTTATATTCTTATGATCTACCATTTCCTGGTTGAATATATGTCCAAGTTCTTCATTGTATCTTGTGTAATACTCGATCATTCTGTCACGCCAAGCATCATAATCAGATCCGTAATACTCTGTATATAATGTCTTCTGAAGCGCAAATGAAGATTCCTTCATAACTGTGAATGAAAGTCCTGCACCATACTCGGCACTGTATAAAAGCTGCTGAACATCATCACCGCAGATATTGAGTGAGTATCCTGTGTAATCTACATAGCCATGTATTGCAAGCTGGTAGAATGGAATACATTCATCAAGTATTGTGTAATCGTTACCGCGAAGGTCCATGTTGGTAACCATATTTGCATAAGGAACTGCATAGTCGTTACCCATATTGATCATAACGTTCTGACCATTATCATTCGTAGCCTTGAATGTCTGTTCCTGAAGCTTAAGTACTGCTTCTCTTGAATAAGGATTCTTTACATAATAGTCAGCTGAGAGATCTTTACCATTATCTTCAAATGAAACACCTGTTCCATAAGTAGTTGCTGCATTTATAAGATTATCAGCCATCTTCTGTGCAAGCTCTGTATGAAGAAGGAAATATGTCTTTGCTCCTTCTCTTTGTGCATAAGTTACTGCACTGTACTGATAAAGCTCTGCTCTTTCTTTATTGATAAGCTTTGCTGCATCTCTGTAGGAGAAGAAGCCATCAAAGATGTTGGAGTTATATTCGTACTGAGTAACACCGTTCAAATAAAGGTCTACGCCATTTTGCGAAGCATAATCTGAAAGAGCCGTAAGATCTTTTTTGCCACCAAGACTTCCTATAAGATTAACATCATCAAGGAGCTTCTGGCTTACACCTCCGTTGCACCAGCCTGACATCTTGATCGACATATTGTTAAAGCCTTGAGAATTAAGATCCTGGATTATTCCCTGCGCTTCTTCATATGTAGTAAGGGCAAGAGGTCTTGATACCGGAACACCAACGATCTGCTTAACCTTATCTACTGCTCCAACAATCTCAACTTCTACAGGAGCCTCAGTATCAGTGTTAAGAGCCATGTAATCACCGTATTTATCTTTAAGATATGATCCGTAGCCCTTAGCCATATCTACATAGCTGCCTGAATCAACGAACTTATATCTCTGAGTAAGATTCTCATCAGGAAGCTCTTCGATGTATTTGTAAATCTCAGAATTGGCGATATCACCTACTTCATACTGCTCTCTCTGGCAGATACTATATACAGCATTTACGTAGTTGTAGCTATTGTTCTTACCTGATATATCAGCCTGAATAGATGCATATGATCTGCCATCTTCAAGCATACAGATGAATGAATCATCTCCCTGAGATATTCCGTATACACCAAATGATGCTCTTGTGTTATGTACCAGTGCCTTACGTGAAAGACACATATCCCAGCCATATACATTAGCGTAATATGAGTTCTGAGTTGTCTTACCATTATTGAAGTTAATGATTGCTCCACCGCCTTCAGGAACCATCATAAAGCCCTGATCATCTTTGCTGCCTGCTCCAAAGAATGGAAGAACTGAGATTGTATAAATAGGATAATCTGACTTGTACTCAAGCTCTGAAAGAGGAACCTCAACTACAAGCTCATCACCTTCAAGTTTGTAAATTACATTTACATTAAATACAGGCTTATCTGATACAGACTCTGTAAGATCAAGTTCCTTGTCAGCAAGATAATTTTCGTATGTATATCCTGCTTCTTCGAAGTACTTCTGCAGTGTCTTTTTAACGTTTTCTTTAGTAGTAGATCTGAGTACATATATTACATTGGTCTCAATTATTGGATAATTTGCAAGAAGTTCTTCTTTATTATCTTTTTTACCAAGATCATTAATATCATACTTTTTGTAATACTCACCTACGACGTTAAGACCTTCCTTACTCATCGCTCCTGTCCACTTTTCATAATCCTCAGCGGTACATACAGGAGGAATTACGTATTCCTTTTCAACCTGACCAAGTGAATACTTTACTTCAATCTGATCATCTCCCGGAATTACTTCATATATCTTATTCTTAACTGAATAGTTATATGAATCGTATGTTGTCTCAAGACCCGCTTCTGTGTTAAAAGACATAACCAGTGTTGACATAAGTTTTGCCTTTTCTTCAGGAAGTGCTATCGCATCCTCTTCACTTCCGTCAGGAACTGACTTCCATACTTTACCGCTTGATTTTACAAGAAGTTCAAATTGAGTAGTTTCTGGATCCATCGTAAGCTTTAATGAATCATTTTCGATTACTACAGGTCCTTCTATTTCCGTATATGCATTTGGTTCGATAATCTCAGGTGCAACTTCAGCATTCTGATAAGTAACAACCACGAATACAATGGCTCCGATTATACAAAGGAATATTAAAGGAGCGATCATACTCTTGAGAGTTTCTTTTATTGCATTTCGTCTCTCGACCTGTCTTTCTGTCAATTCTTTTTTCATATAAGCTCCCATTACAACCTAAATAGAAATTCTTTACCTAAAGAGATAAAGTAAGCTACACCCTGCGAAATCATACTGAAGAATATCATTAAGATAAAAATCATTACCAGCATTGCGAAAAGTGTAAATACTGTAAATAATAAATTTTTACCAAAAGCAAACTCATGTATCTGTCCCATGGCTGTTACTATAAGTATTCCTGCGTATATAAGTGATAATCCACTAAGTACTGTATAAAACTCTTTTTCATCAACTGTTACATAGTTACTGAATATCATCAGTGGAAGCTGTACCAGAGGATAAGGAATAAGTCCATAGCAGGTTGCCATATAAACCTGACCAAGTCTTCCTTTACCATCAAAGAGTGTTGTCAGTCCCCAGTTACCTATTACCCACAGTGCAAGCGGAAAAAGAATACTTGCAATGTATACGAATATATTTAAATCTTCCCAGTAAACCGTTAAAAATATAAAACTTGTAAAACGAAGCTTTAAAACACGAATCAAGACTGTTGCAAACAGGATCGTGTTTGCGGCTGCCATCGTTCCTCTTTTTTCATGAGTCAGATCCCAGAAACCATCGAGAGGATGTGACATGCAGTACAAGGCAAACTTTAACGAATCCAGGTATTTATTCCTTTTTTCCTTTTGTGCTAAAACTTGAAGCATATCATCCTCCGTTACGTTTCAATTCATCTAATTCAGCCTTTTCTATTTCCATCTTGATACTCTTGTATCTGTCTATACCAAGCGGAATGAGGAATATAGCCAAGATAACAATTACTATTACAACTATATGATCTTCTACCCACTCTTTTCTGTACTGCTTATAGGCTTTGGAATAGTTCTCATCATCATACTTAAGTTCGAAATATTTCATCGCTCCCTTGTAATCCTTCTGACGAAGAAGTGCTCTTCCGATTCCTATATAAGCAAGATCATAGTTACCATCAAGTGCCATTACCTGGCGCCATGAAGCTTCGGACTCTTCATAATAACCCTTGTCGAACTGATCAATTGCTTCGTAGATCTGCTGACCAAACTCTGTTGGAGTAAAAAGAGTAATCGCACAATCAAGCTCATCAAGTACGAAAAGGTCATAATCCATATGATCAATAGCTACAGGTCTTCTGAAATAACCATCCATGTTACCGTTACCACCAAAGGCGATCACCATGTTGCCCTGATCATCATAAGCAAATAGTCTTCCTCTGTTCTTATCAAGACATACATAGATGTCATTATCAAAGCAGGTAACATCTGTAAAATAGGAAGCTCCTTCATATCCGCCGCCGTTGCCCATGTAAAGGTCACCGATTATAGGCCATTCACCGTTTCTTACAAGTATGTCATTACCCATCAGGTTAAGCTTTCTTATAACATCAACACTTCCGTTCTTGATATCAAGTGCTTCACCTGAACCTGTAACTGCATATATGAAACCTTCGTGGTCCATGCAAAGGTTATCGTACTGTGTAGGAACGAAATTCTGCATGAGAGCTCTCTGTTCCTGTGTTGCAAACTTCTTCCAGATATAATCAGTCCAGTCATATGTAACAGGTGTTGCACCTACAAATCCTGAAAATGTTCCATCAGCTTCGTATTTGACAAGACCTTTGTTGATACCTGATGCTACGCAGTAAACACGTTCTGCAGAATCAATTGAAACCTTGGTTGGCTGGAATACAAGTGCCGGATCAAGTGTATTATCATCAGGTTTTATAAATTCCATAAGATAATTTAAATCCTTATCCAGCTTTAAGATTCTTGCATTGCCTGAGTCAGCTATGAAGAAATCTCCATTCTCAGATACCTGTACATCAGTTGGTGCTGCGAAGGTATTATTGTCTGCACCTTTGAAAGAGTCAATGATCCTTTCAACTTCAAGTGTCTGAGGTGTAGCTCTATAAAGCTCTATGATTCTATTATTTCCTGTATCACAGATGTAGATCTTATCTCCTACAACTGTGAGTCCTTGTGGAGATTTAAGCATTACATCAAGTCCAAGTTCTGATGATGTGAATACTTTGCTACAGGTATATGCATTAGGTGCATCCTGTACATCTCCCCAGTAATCGTAAATATATGAGTAACTTCTTTCGGCTGCAGTTGCAGATAGCGGTGCCAGTACTGCTACCGCCAGTGCACATGCCCCGGCAAGGATCCTCTTTAATGTCGCTTTTTTCATGTCCCCTCCTTAATCCTTCAAACCAGAACTAGCCATTGTTTCAAGAATCTGGCTTTCTGAAAGAACGAATATAATGATAGGTACAATCATTACAACAACGAGAACCGCTGCACCCTGACCTGTTCTTGCAATACC
>NZ_JAILQF010000157.1 GCF_024699075.1 Butyrivibrio sp. | reverse complement strand
TATTTCGTATGTCTCTGCCATCTTGTATATGAACAATGTTCCGAGTCTCTCACCAGCAATATCAATAGGTGTAATGATTGCCTGATAGCGATCAGACTCTTCTGAATCAAATCCAAGAGTTGTCAGATTGACATTCTCCTTGGTAGAAAGAATTGTAAGGAGTCTTTCATTGAGCATTGGATCGACAAAACTACCAACTTCACCAATAAGAAGATCTTTAATCTCTGGAATCTCTGATCTGGTAGAAGTTCCAAGTACCTTGCCCTTTCTACTTATCACGAGAACATTTGAAAAAAGAATCTCTCCAAGAACATCACAAATGTCATTAAATACAACCTTACCGGAATTAACATTGTGAAGAAGCTTACCAATTTTACGAGTCTTATCTAGAAGTTGAACGCTACTCATGAATAAATCCTTTCTGTAATTGCAGTTGTTATTATTGCTGTGATATTGACACTGACTTTACCCACGGGCAAGCCTGTGTTTTTTCGCCTACGTCATGCCAGAGTTTACTTTATAACTGTTAATAATGAAAGCTATATTTATATATGCTTTTATTTATATATCTTTGATATACATCCTAGTTGCTTATCACAAATATGTCTGATATAAAACATACCTTTATCATTATAAACACAAACCATCTATAAATCAATCGAATAAAGCAAACAAATCAAACAATTTATATTAATGTTCTGACAATTAACGTTTTTTTGTTTACTATCAGCCATATATTAACCTTTATTTAATTTAGAGCCTATAATAGTTCAATAAGAATATTCTATTTTTTTCCGATAAATATAGCAAATTGATCATTCATTCCAAGCTTCATATCTAATATGTCAAATTCCGGAAAGGTATCATCAAAATGATAATTATTGATAATAGCAAAACCAGATCCGCCCATGAAGTTTTAGGTCAAACTGGTGATTTTGGACGCTTCGTCTTATCTCCGGATATATTTTTTCATTGTCATGATTTTGTTATAAAGTACGGATATGGTATAGCCATTGACAAAAATGGTAATGAATTATTTACTATGTGTTTCGATATGACTACATATATTCATTCATATAAATATACAGGTGAATTGGATTTATCATTATTAAATTCTTATGACTGTCTTGTTTTGTATGATTGCAATGATCATGCAATAGAACTGTATCTTGCTGCTATAAATCAATGGCAAGGCAAACGTCTGATTTTTGTAGGCAAAAACTGGACGTATTTTTTAGATATTTTACAAGAATATCCGGGCATTGAATATTTTTACGAACAGGAAGCTGAAACCGAACAAATGGCCATATTGTTGCATGGCTATAAGTATTTAAATGTAATATATGGGCATCCACACGCTGAAACACTCGATAGATATGAACACAACATACTGTATTATGATGAGGTTATGTTTTTTACCTTCTTGTTTTCTGATAAACATGAAAACGGGAATGAAAATAAAGATAAAAATTTCATGGTAATAGATGCACGCTATGGAAATCTAGGGCTTTTTGCGCTTTATTATATGGCCATCGATTATGCTTTATACGTTAAATCCAAGGGCTTTATCCCAATTTTTAATATATTGAATATAAACGGAAGCAGAAGTATATATCAGGATTTTCAGGGAGATGAAATATGGAATAAATTTTTTGCTCAACCAGAAGGATATTCAATGGAAGATATTAAAAACAGCAAAAATGTTTATTTTGCACCGATCGCATATAATGCAAGAATCATCTCTCATATTATGTCTCAAAGCAGCCATAATACATCTTTATCCTGGCCAAATGGGCATTATAGCAGTTTAATAAACGATTATATAACTCAAAGGGAAAATGATTTTTTACCTTTTCCAGAGAAGACTCTTGGTGTTCTTGTAAGAGGAACAGATTATGTCAATGCACAATTTGACAATCATCCAGTACATGCTTCCAAAGAAAAAATGCGTGAACTGATTGAAATAAATTTGAAGAAACTTGACTTAAAATACATATATCTTGCAACCGAAGATGAAAACTATTGTAAGTATTTCAAAGATATATTTGGAGATAAGATCTATTATACCGATCAAGAAAGATTCAGTACCAAAGAAAACGAATTGCTTTCTGAAATGCACAGAAATAATCCGTCTAAAAGAGCCGGCTTTACACTAGGAGCTGAATACCTGCTTTCAATACTACTCTTATCAAGATGCCATTCTTTAATCGCTTCAGGAACCTGTACCGGTCTAGAAGCCGCTAAACGAATGAATGAGAACAAATATAACTATACATATATTTATGAACAATAGTAATATCAAATTCTTAGTTCATTTTAATATTATCTTTTATATCTGTACGTCAAAAATAGCCTTGTAACAATAATAAGTTGCTACAAGGCTATTTTTTTACTCTTTATTCTCTTCAGGCTTATCCATTACATAACCACATTCCTGGTTAGCGCAGGCAAGCTTATTGCCCTTTTCAACCATATATCCGCCACAGGAAGGACACTTTGTCTTTGACGGCTTAGCCCATGACATGAATTCACATTCAGGGAAGCCAAGGCAGCCATAATAACGTCTGCCCTTCTTGGTCATCTTGATAACAACGTCTTTGCCACACTGCGGACATTCTACTCCGATCTTTTCAAAGTATGGCTTAGTGTTACGGCAATCAGGGAATCCGGGACAAGCCAGGAATTTACCATGAGGGCCATATTTGATGACCATGTTACGACCGCAGTTCTCACAGATAACATCTGTCTCTTCATCTGCAATAG
Organism: Butyrivibrio sp.; assembly: GCF_024699075.1. The sequence goes on along the minus strand of NZ_JAILQF010000157.1, from coordinate 7,002 downwards.
TAACCTTTTCAAGCTCAACTTCAGCTTTCTTGACTGCCTCATCAAGATCAGGATAGAAGTTTTCTATAATAGTCTTCCACTTAACTGATCCTTCTGCAACGCCGTCAAGAAGAGTCTCAAGATTAGCAGTAAAGTTAACATTTACGATCTGACTAAACTGATCATTCATGACTTTATTTACAGCAAGTCCAAGATCTGTTACAAAAAGGTTCTTGCCATCCTTGGAAATATAGTGACGTGCAAGAATAGTTCCTATTGTAGGAGCATATGTAGATGGACGTCCGATTCCAAGCTGCTCAAGGTCATGTACAAGTGAAGCTTCTGTATAATGAGCCTTAGGCTGTGTAAAGTGCTGCTGAGGATCAAATGATTCAAACTTAAGAACTGACTTTTCATCAATTCCCTTCATAAGTGTATTCTTCTCGATCTGATCTTCATCATCTGTATATACGTTCATGAAACCATCAAATACTGTCTTTGATGCTGCAACTGTAAAACGATGTGTTCCAGCGTCAATACGAACTGATGTTGTTTCATACTTTGCAGGAGCCATGCGTGAAGCCATAAATCTGCGCCATATAAGCTGATAAAGACGGAACTGCTCTCTTGAAAGATATTCTTTAACAGCTACAGGTGTTCTGTTTACATCTGTAGGACGGATTGCTTCGTGTGCATCCTGAATTTTCTGAGCATTCTTAGCTTTAGCTTCGCCTTCAGCAAGATATTCTTTGCCAAAATTCTGCTCTATATATCCTGCAGCTGATGCCATTGCTTCGTCTGCAATACGAGTTGAATCTGTACGAAGATATGTGATAAGACCAACTGTACCACTACCCTTGATATCAATTCCTTCATAAAGCTGCTGGGCAACACGCATTGTCTTTTGTGTGCTGAAATTAAGAGCTTTTGAAGCTTCCTGCTGAAGTGTTGATGTTGTAAAAGGAAGCGGAGCTTTTTTGGATCTCTCGCTCTTCTTGATCTGTGTAATCTTATATTTTTCGCCTTCAAGGGATTTAACTAAGGCTTCAAGTTCTTCTCTTGATGAGATTTCTTTTTTCTCATCTCCTTCACCATAATAGTGAGCAACAAGAGGTTTCTTCTCACCGGATACTCCAAGATTTACATCAAGGCTCCAGTATTCTTTTGGTATAAATGCATTAATCTCATCTTCTCTGTCGCAGATGATACGCAGTGCAACTGACTGAACTCTTCCTGCTGACAGGCCTCTTTTGATCTTATTCCACAAAAGAGGGCTAATGCTATATCCCACAATACGGTCAAGTACACGTCTTGCCTGCTGAGCATCAACAAGATTCATGTCTATGTCTCTTGGGTGCTTTAAAGCTTCCTTAACAGCATTCTTAGTAATCTCATTGAAAGTTACACGTGACACCTTTTTGCTACTCTCTGAAAGCTTAAGAGCCGAAATAAGATGCCAGCTGATTGCCTCACCTTCACGGTCAGGGTCAGTTGCAAGATATATATGATCAGCCTTCTTAACCTTCTTACGAAGTTCTGCGAGTAAGTCTCCCTTACCGCGAATAGTTATATATTTTGGCTCATAATCATGCTCAATATCTATTCCCATCTGTGATTTGGGAAGATCTCTTACATGTCCGTTGCTCGCCGCAACGTCATAACCGCTTCCAAGAAACTTCTTTATAGCCTTGACCTTGGTTGGTGACTCAACGATGAGTAATTTATTTCCTGCCATTCAATAACCTTTCTGTAGCCACGTGCCACAATTTATTTTTATGATATAGATACGTAAAGCCTCTTTAGCTTCAGTATCCATTTAACCAATTTACATATTGCCAAAAGTCAAATTTGTGTTTCTTCTATATATATGCTTACTTATCACCCAAATTTAACTTCGTACAAATCAGAACTATACTCTCATTTTTAAATTTTGGCAACTTTTATTAAAAAATCTTCTCAAAAACCTCTTATATAGTAACTTTTTACAAATACAAAAAAGCAAAGCCGCGCGCCGGAAAATTTAGCATTATTTTTGCTTATATTTCTGGCGCTCGACTTTTTTCATTTCATGTAACTACTGGTCATTAACTTCTGTACATGAATTTACTATTGTAAGTCTATTTATCTGATTACTTATGTCATATTATTCTCAATTGCTGTACATGGCTATCTGACTAGTTCCTGCAAACAAACCATTTATAATTCTCTTCGTAAAAAAGATGTATCTGCTTGCCACCTATCATGCATTCATATAAGATGCCGCAACCGCCTGCGCTCAAGCTTGCTGCTCTTCTGCAATTTCTGACTCTGTCTATCATATAGCGGGTTCCATCCTCCCATATGATCCAGACAGGGCGCAGAAATCCATCTTTGGTAAAAGTAGCTTCAACTTCCACATATACTTTTCTGTCGCCAAGAACTGTCCCTCTTGCACTTGTTGCTTTCCTTGCAAATACTTTATTTTGTTCCATAAACATCCTCATAATTATTTGCTCATATCTATTGCTAAATGCCTTACTTTACTGTATTATATTTTTAGCATTTCAACTTCATCATTTTAATTCTATGATGTTATTATGCTAATGTCAATATTTTTAGCATTACTTTTGGTAACAAAAATATAGAGGACTACTCAAGAGGAGATCAAAATGTCATTCGGACAAAAACTTAAAACAATCAGAAAAGAACGCAGAATATCACAAACAGAACTTGCTGAGGCATCAGGAGTTGCCCAGAGAACTATCTCATCATATGAGACAGATTTAAGCATACCTCGTACATCTAATCAGCTTCGCAGAATTGCAGACGTACTTGGTGTAACACCTGCAGACCTTGTTTCAGACGATGACAGATTCTTAATCAGTACTGAAGAAGTTGAAGAAAAAGTTGAAGCAAAGCGACTTGTAGCTGAACTTACCAGCCTCTTCTCAGGTGGCAGAATGGATGAAGATGATATGGATGTCCTCATGCTGTCCATGCAGCAGGCATATGTCGAAGCTAAGAAAAAGCGCCGCAACAAAAAGACATCATAATATACTGAAACTAAGAGATCATATAACAAATATAATCTCTAATTCAGATAACAAAAAGTTATCTCATAAACGCAATCTTAGATTCAGACATCAAGAAGTTATCTTACAGACATGATCTTAGATTCAGATAGCAAGTAGTTATTTAATAAACACAATCTTAGATTCAGACATCAAGAAGTTATCTTGCAGAGATGATCTTAGATTCAAGAACACAAAACTATGTACTACGATAATGACCATATAATAAAACAGGCCCATAAGCTTATAGATGAAGCCGGAACAACTGATCCGGCTTTACTTGCAGAATATCTCGGGATAGAGATAAAGCCTGTTCCATTTAAAAAGCAAAAAGGGGTATATCAGATTATTGAAGATATACCTTTTATATTCATAAAAGAGGACCTCTCTCCTGAGATTTACAATATTGTAATCCTGCATGAAATCGGCCATGACCGCTTGCACCAAGACATCGCCAAGGCCTTTGCAGAGTACAATCTTTTTGATATGCAGACAAGTCGCATGGAGTATGAGGCCAATCTTTTTGCTGCAGAAATATCTCTTCCTGATGATGAAATTCTTGAATGTATATATCAGGGAATGGATGTAAGCCAGATTGCAAGAGCCATGTATTCAGACATCAACCTCGTAGCCCTTAAGACATCTGATATGATAAGACGCGGCTATAACTTTAACCCCGTCGACCACCAGAACGATTTCCTCAAATGAAATCCGCTATCCCCATCGCTTTTCCACCACTCCAATCAAATCGCAAGGAACAGCCCCACATGTTTTGTGACAAGTTTGAGTCATTTCTACTTTCTTCTGTCGAGTCCACTGGATTCATAGAATTTCTTCTTATCCTGGTACATGTTTTCGTCAGCCACTTTGCCAAGTTCATCCAGCGTATACTCAGGATAATCCTTAACACTGGCATAGCCTATAGCTATACTGATTCCATTAATGCTGCTCTTTCTATAATTTTTAAGACTACTCTGAAGCGAATCAACCCTCTTCTTTATCTCTGCTTCTGTTGCAAGAAGAAGTATCGCAAATTCATCCCCGCCCATTCTGCTTATAGTAGACGTTGAATTGGATGAAAAGGCAGACCTTATACACTTGGCCGTACCCTTAAGAAGTTCATCACCTGCTTCATGTCCCATTGTGTCATTAACATGCTTTAACAGATTCACATCAATTGCAATATAAGTAAGGGTTGCAGGAAGCTTATGCCTTTCAAAATCTTCTATTATCCTGTAAAAGTGTCTTCGGTTACTAAGACCTGTAAGCTCATCTGTAAAGGCATAGATCTTGGTCATAGCAAACTCTTTTTCTTCTTTTACATTAAGACCTATTCTTCTATAAATAAGGCCAATCTGAACGAATACATAGATCATCAGATCAATTATGATCAAAAGAAAATAAGTTGAAGTATTATTATTAATGTATTGAATAAGTGCAAAGCCTGCAATCAGAATAAATATGCCATTTGCCGCAGCAATACCTGACCTTGCATTAAGCACATTCTCTTCTTTTACGCTCTTATAAGAATAGTAACTAACCATGATCATGACAACTATATCAAGTAAATGTGCGATATAGATCAGCACTCTCCACTCAATAATTCCTGTAGTCGCAAGAGTGCATGACACAAGAACCGTAAGCATGAAAATGGTATCTATTATATTATCTTTTTTGCCAACCCTGAAAAAGACTGCCCTGGACAGTTCAAAGAATAATAGCGGCATCATCAAAAATGTGATAACCGTCAAAACCGAAAAACCTGTCATATAGCCAAATGCTATAAAGGGTATTCGCGTTTCATTGATAACCCACTGAGCTGAAACAATTGAAAAGAATCCTGCATATTGAAGGGCTTCAAATGACAGCTTTCTTATAAGATGAGTTCTTCTTAGTATGAAAAAAGATGCGATGATAACTTCAAAAATTCCGGTAAATGTAAATAATATGAACAATATGATAGAAGGAACGTTAGAAACAAGCTCCGCTATCCAATAAGCAGATCTTGTCGTGATAAAGCCTACCACAACTTCGTTCCTGTAAAAACTTTTCTGGAGATTTATCTTAATCGAGATCTCTTTTTCCGTGTAATCGGATTCCAAAGGAATCCAGATCTCTTTATTACCTATATCAGTATCGTGACCCAAAAAGGCATGTTCTCTTGATTCAATTATCTCTTCACCATCGATATAAGCCACAAAATCAGTATAATAGCACCTGATTATCAGAAGCTGGTCACCATAAACCTGCGGAAGCGTATTGGACATAGTAAACTCATCGGAATTACTGTATGGAAAAGAAATCATCTTCCCATCCACCTTCCAATAATCATTAAAAATCATGGAGTTTTCACGATAATAGTCGTTGGTCTCGTTAGAATAACAGAAGCCAAAGCCAATAAACATCAACATTATTATTGTAAAAATAAAAGCTATGATGCGTCGCAAAAACCTATAATCCATAAGTAAACTCCTTGTTTAGAGCTAACTATCTTATTACTTATTGCGAGTAAAATCGTAACTTGAACAAAAAGTCACGCCTTTTGCCTTCCTGCAAACATCTTCTCTATCTTAGGTGCCACATAAAGCCATGCAACAAATGTGAATATACCTGTTGTAAGCCATGCTGCCGGATCACAGGCGCTGGCAAGTTCATATACCATAAGCTTCATAGAAAGGACAGCCATAACAGCTCTTGATACAAGCTCTACTACTCCGCCCATCATAGGAAGGAAGCCAAATCCACATCCCTGCATCATATTTCTGAAGATAAAAATAGCTGATAATGGAATATAACATATAGCGCAGAATCTGATATATGGCAAAGCCCATGGCAGGTGATCAGCTACTTCCTGAGCTGAATCAAAGAACAGATACATAGCAGGCTCAAGGAGCGTAAGTGACAATACTGCAGCAACCAGTGAGTATATTGTCATTATGATCATTGAATTCTTGATACCATCCTTAAGTCTGTCAAATCTTCCAGCTCCATAGTTCTGTCCGGCATATGCTGCAATTGTCTGTCCCATTGAAGGCATTCCCTGTGTGATAAGACTCTGAATCTTGCTGGCTGCAGTAAATGAAGCAACCGCTGTAGATCCAAACAAATTGATAGCAGCCTGCATGATCATGGTGCCTGATGCTGTTATTGCAAACTGAAGTGCCATAGGAACACCGACTCTGAGCTGGTGATTGGTATCTTTGGAATCAAGATGCCAGTCGCTTTTTGTAGGCCACATGGAATGCTGCTTCTTGAAAATATAAATAAAGCACAAAACAGCTGATATTCCCTGAGCTATAACAGTTGCAAGAGCAGCTCCAAAGGTCTTAAGATCAAGTCCTACAATACATACAAAATCAAGAAGCACATTAAGACATGCCGATAAAATAAGGAAATAAAGCGGCACCTTACTATTACCAACTGCTCTTAAAATAGAAGCCCCAAGGTTATAAAAAACACTGGCAAAAATACCATAAGATATAGTAATAATATAGGAATATGAGTAATCGAATATATTCTCAGGCGTATTCATGATATGAAGAATAGATCTCATACTGATAACACTTATAAAAGTAGTTATCACAGTGACGATCACGGCAAGAATGATTCCATTGGCAATACTGTGACGGAGTCTGTTCTCATCATGAGCTCCATAACACTGGCTTGTAAGTACTGTAAATCCTGTAGCAAGGCCGTTAGCAAAGCCAAGGATAAGGAACATTATAGTACCCGTTGCACCAACAGCTGCCAGAGCTTCCTCTCCTACATATCTACCTACAATAAGCGTATCCACCATGTTATAAAACTGCTGGAAAAGATTACCAACAAAAAGTGGAAGCATAAACTTAATAAGAATTGGAGCAATACTGCCCTTTGTCATATCTGATTTCATAATTATCCTCTTTATGTTCTATGGCCGTAATAAAGAGACTAAGGATGAAACACATCGCATACCTTAATCTCTAAATGACGT
>NZ_JAILQF010000123.1 GCF_024699075.1 Butyrivibrio sp. | reverse complement strand
AAATATATGACTAAACCCCCACGGCTTTGCCTGTGGGGGTTAGTCATATTAAGCCGATTTCTTAACTTCGCTATCGATTTCTCCTAAAAGACCAGTCTTAAAGAGAGCAGGGCGAAGTGCAAGATAAGCAATAACTCCTATAACTGAATTAATAACTGCATTTATGATTGTAGCAGTTGTAGTAACTGCCATAAGCGCGCTTATTGCTGATGCAGCCTTCTCAGCATTAGGTGTAAGAAGTGTATACCAAATATATTTAAGCGTTGGTTCGAAAACGCAGTTGAATCCAAGACCAGCAACTGCTGAAATTATAGCCCATCTTACGATATATGCTTTGGGATGATCATGGGATATCTTTGCAAATCTGTGAGCTACAAGGCCTACAACAAGTCCTATAACTAATTTGCAGATAAAAGTTCTGGGAGCAGAAAGAGCATATCCACCAAGAATATCTGCTATGGAAAGACCAATTGCGCCGGCAATTCCGCCGTAAGGACCACCTAAAAGAAGAGCCCCGAGTACTACAAATGCGTTGCCGATATGAATCTTGGTTCCGGTTGCGCTGATTGCAGGAAATACAGCATAACCCGCATAGCAAAGAGCTGCCATGAGACCAGCATAAGCAATTTTCATTAATGGTTTAGTTCTGTCTAATGTCTTCATAATTCTCTCCTCTTTCGTTTTCGGATAATATATCACCAAACTGATACTGATTATATTATCAAAAAACACATTTTTTATAAGACCAGATATTATTGCTTTTATTTATAAGTAGATATGACCAAGTGATAATGAATGATCCACCCAACTAACCACCATCTAAGAACGGTAATTTGACAATGCCATAAAGATGTATTATTCTATTTTGGAACTGTTCTAAATAGAACAATAGGAGGCTGACATGACTGTATTGGACTTTATTGCTTCAACACAAGAATTGTATAACCGCAGTATCAGTAAGGTATGTAACAAATACGAGTTAACTAATATGGAGATGGCGATTATTCTTTTCCTTGCCAATAATCCTCAATATGATACAGCGACAGACATTGTGAACAAAAGACATTTGACCAAGTCTCATGTTTCAACATCAATTCGATCTCTTGAGGAAAAGAATTATCTGAAGAAAGAATATCGAAACGGAGATCATAGGACATATCATCTGGTTCTCTTGCCTGCTTCCAAAAAGATGGTCAAGGATGGTCAGAAGGCTCAAAAAGCTTTTTTAAATGTCTTAACTAAGGATTTTACTGCATCTGAGCTTGGAATGATGCAAAAGTACCTTCAGCATGTTTATGACAATGTGATAAAAGAGCTTAGCAACAAGTAGTTTATTGCAATGTGATAAAAGAGCTTAGCAACGAGTAGTTTATGACACTGAAATAAATGAGCTTAGCAATTAGTAGTTTATGAGTTTGATTTTAGGAGAATGAGTAATGACAGATGATAAAGAATTTCTTGGAAAAGAACCTGTTAACAAGCTTTTATTTAAGCTTGCATTGCCAACAGTTATAGCACAGCTTGTTAATGTTTTATATAACATTGTTGACAGAATCTATATAGGGCATATGCCTGGCGACGGAGCACTTGCTCTTACAGGTGTTGGAGTGTGCATGCCTCTGATCCTGGTTGTTTCAGCATTTGCAGCTCTTGTTAGTTCCGGAGGAGCTCCAAGGGCTTCTATTTCTATGGGAAAAAATGATTATGCTCATGCGGAAAATATTCTTGGAAACTGTTTTTCAGTACTATTGATCATTTCTGCAGTTTTGACAACAGTCTTGCTGGTATTTAACCGCCCATTATTACTTCTTTTTGGTGCGAGTAATAATACTATATCTTATGCATCATCATACATCACGATCTATGCGCTTGGTACAGTTTTTGTCCAGCTTACGCTAGGTATGAATATGTTTATAACAGCGCAGGGATTTGCCAAAACAGGAATGCTTACCGTTTTGATCGGCGCAGTTTGTAATATTATTCTTGATCCGGTATTTATTTTTATATTTGGCATGGGAGTACGAGGCGCTGCACTTGCAACCATCATTTCCCAAGCTATATCCTGTATCTGGTGCGTGAAATTTTTATGTAGCGATAAGTCTTTTCTCAGGATAAGGCGTAAATATTTACTCATAAAAAGGAATATTATCGTTCCTTGTCTTACACTTGGAACTGCAACATTTATAATGCAGCTTAGTGAAAGTATTATTGCAGTTTGCTTTAATTCTTCTCTCCTTAAATATGGCGGAGATGTAGCAGTAGGTGCAATGACAATATGTACAAGCACTATGCAGTTTGCAATGCTTCCTTTACAGGGAATAGGACAGGGAGCTCAGCCTATATCAAGCTACAATTATGGCGCAAGAAACGTGGCAAGAGTAAAAGAAACATTTAGACTGCTACTCATAATATGCCTTATTTATTCGGTTTCGCTATACCTTGGAATAATGCTTTTTCCAAGAGCTTTTGCAAGTATCTTCTCAAATGATTCTGCGCTTATAGATTATTCGGCTAATGCTCTTAGAATATATTGTGCTGTTTTGTTTGTTTTTGGTATACAGGTTTCCTGCCAGCTTACATTTACATCAATTGGTAATGCGTTGTATTCTATAATTGTTGCTGTTGTAAGAAAGTTTGTTCTGCTTATACCTTTAATATATATTCTTCCTAATCTGAATATATTACAGGACAAAACAATGGCAGTATATATGGCAGAACCAGTTGCTGATATTATTGCGGTAACTTTTACAGCTATCATATTTGCATGGCAGTTCAAAACGGCGCTTAAAAAGCTTGAAATTTTAAAATAAATATTTGCAGTATATCTAAACAGTACTACAAACAATGACGCTATATCGGTATAATGTAATATAGTTTAATACATAGTGTTTTTATAAATGATCCTGAATGTAAAAAGGAGAAATAGATATGAACAGAGAATTGGCACTTAGGTTATTTCGTATATACCAATTGGAAAAGCAGTACCAAAGACCTGTTTTTCCGGAAGACCTGCGTGCACATGCCGGGATGTCACAAAAGGAAATAAAAAGCACCATTGAAGAGCTTCTTAAGAATTGTTCTATTAAGGAAATGAGTGAACGTGGTGCAAATGTTTATACTGTTAGTAATATCGGAATAGCACATTTACAGTCATATCTGGATCTTAAGAGAGAAATGTGAGGCTTCACACATTCATTATTTTTTTTTTATGCAACATATATGTGACAATGACAGGGGGATAGGATGTCAGAATTTACCGTTAATGAAATGCAGGAAATGCAGAGAGTACTTCAGGACAAATATAAAGATAAGTGGGAGCCTATATGCCCGGAGACCGGCAAGAACAAACTTCTTTGGATGATAGGTGAAATTGGTGAAGTAATAGATATTGTCAAAAAGAACGGAGACGATAAGGCTTTGCATGATGCAAAACTTAGAAAAGATCTTGTTGAAGAGATGGCAGATGTCCTTATGTATTATAATGATGTGATGCTGTGCTATGGGATTTCATCAGATGAGCTCAAAGATATATATAAAGAAAAATTCGAAACTAATATGAAGCGCTGGTAAAATGGTGCTGACATCATAATTTTTTCCCATTGACAATTATAGGCATCCAATTTATACTTAGCATCGTGAGCGAAAGCTAACATTTAAATTTAATATAAATACGATTATTACTTCGGGGCTGGGTGCGATTCCCAACCGGCGGTATAGCCCGCGAGCCAATAGGCATGATCCGGTGAGATTCCGGGGCCGACAGTAGAGTCTGGATGAGAGAAGTGAGATTACCGTTATACTAAGGCTATATCTATATTAAATGGATATAGGTCCTGCAAATGATAGATGGTAATGTGTCTCTTTCCGAAGAGGCACATTTTTTATTTGGCGGTGGATATGACAAGGTCAGATCCAAAAGCTATTGAAGCATCTAAATGCGTAATCTTAGTATTATCTAATAATGATTCTTCTAAATCATTTTTAAACTTCCCACAATAAACCCCCCGAATTAAGAAAGGGGACACTTGGACAAAGACATATTGTATAAAGACGGTTTAGATCCTCGGTACATGAAAAGGGCAATTGAACTTGCTCTTACTGCAAAGGGACATACTAATCCAAATCCGCTTGTAGGCGCAGTTATAGTAAAAGACGGCAGGATAATCGGAGAAGGTTGTCACCAAAAATATGGCGGACTTCATGCTGAGAGAAATGCTATCAAAAGCCTTAATGAAAGCGCTAAGGGAGCAACCATATATGTAACTCTTGAACCTTGCTGCCACTATGGCAAGCAGCCGCCTTGTACTATCGCAGTAGTAGAAGCCGGGATAAACAGAGTAGTCATAGGATCAAGAGATCCTAATCCGCTAGTATCAGGAAAGGGTACAGCATATCTTCGTGAACACGGGATAGAAGTTATTGAAGACTACCTTAAAGATGAGTGCGATGAGATCAATCCGGTCTTTTTCCATTATATTTCTAACAAAGAGCCTTACGTAGCCTTAAAGTATGCGATGACAGCAGATGGAAGAATCGCAACAGATAAGGGGAGCTCCAAATGGATCACCGGAGAGAAGGCAAGAAATCATGTCCAAAAGTTAAGGTCTTATTACACAGGAATTCTGGCAGGTATCGGCACTGTTCTTGCTGATGATCCGCTTCTTACCTGCAGGATAGAAGGAGGAAGGAATCCTGTAAGAATTGTGATGGACAGCCATCTAAATATCCCACTTGACTCTAAACTTGTAAGAACTACAAGTGAAGGACCTGTAATAGTGGCCTGCCTTGATGAGTATACAAATGATAATTATTTGGAAAAAGAATCTGAAGAAACCTTTGCACATAAGACAGATAATGGTATGGATCATTTTTCCACTGATAATGACCTTATTAGTGAAGATAAACTCATGAAAGTAGCAAAGCTCAAGGAACTTGGAGTACAGGTTTTGGGAGTTAAGAAAGAAGATAATGGAAAGCATATAGATGTTAAAGACCTTCTTAAAAAACTTGGCAAGATGCAGATAGATGGAATCCTTGTTGAGGGCGGTGGACATATCAATGCTTCGTTTTTAAAAGCTGGCAAGGTCAATAAAATATATACCTTTATTGGGCCAAAAATAGTAGGAGGAAAGGGAGCTTTCACACCTGTTGGCGAAATGGGCATTGATGAGATGAGCGACAGTATAAGACTCTCAAATCCTAAAGTAAGCAGCTTTGACGAAGATATACTAATTGAATATGAAACCTATAAACCAAAGACTATCAGACTTTAAGCAATTCAAATTTCGCAAATCATAAATAATCTATTCTTGTGAAAATGATGACTCTGGAATCCTATAAAGATTACATTTATAGGCTAACCGAGGGAATCAAATCATAAGTTGCGAATAGTATATCTTCAAGGTCTGCAGATAATAAAAAAAGTAAAGGTAAATACATTATGTTTACAGGAATCATTGAAGAAAAGGGAAAGCTATTAAATAAGCACCTTCAAGGCAGTAGCTCTTTTATCAAAATAGGAGCATCCAAGGTTTTAGAAGGGACCAAAACAGGAGACAGCATAGCAGTTAACGGAGTGTGCCTTACTGTTACGGCTATGGATGATAAGTCATTCACTGCTGATGTTATGCCTGAGACACTTAAAAGGACCAATCTTGGAGATCTTAATTCTATGGCAGAGGTCAATCTTGAAAGGGCAATGGCAGCAGATGGCAGATTTGGAGGCCATATAGTAAGCGGCCACATAGATGGAACGGGAAGCATCATATCTATGGTAAAAGATGGCAATGCTGTAGTTGTAACCATAGGAGCAAAGCCTGAAATACTTGATCTCATAATAGAGAAGGGATCTATATGCATAGACGGAATAAGCCTTACAGTCGTATCGGTAGATGTTTCGTGCTTTAGCGTATCTGTCATCCCGCACACAGGATCAGAGACAATCCTTCTTGACAAGAAAAAAGGCGATAAGGTGAATCTTGAAAATGATGTGATAGCCAAATACGTTCAGAAGCTATTAAATCCTTCAAAAGGTGGAGGAATCACAATGGAATTCCTTACAGAACATGGATTTTAAAAAGATATTTTTTTGGAAAAAAGGTATCAGGAAGATAGTTATCAGGAAGATAGTTATCAGTAAGAAAGTTATCAGTAAGAAAGGAAACGATCATGAATAAAAATTTTGACAATGAGTCTGTAGAAAGAGCACTCGAAGACCTTAAATGCGGCAAGATCGTAGTAGTTGCAGATGACCCTGACAGAGAAAATGAAGGAGACCTTATCTGCGCTGCAGAATATGCAACACCTGAAAATCTAAATTTCATGGCAAGTGTTGGTAAAGGTCTTATATGCATGCCTATGAGTAAAGAAATTGCATTAAGACTTCAGATCCCAATGATGGTGACCAACAATACAGATAATCACGAGACTGCATTTACAGTATCAATTGACCATGTAGATACAAGTACAGGAATCTCTGCTTATGACAGATCACTGACA
>NZ_JAILQF010000112.1 GCF_024699075.1 Butyrivibrio sp. | reverse complement strand
TATTTCCTTCTTATCAAAAAATTCAAAGAAGCCTGGCACATTGATGAGATGCGCTGGTACTTTGTTATTATGTTTGGTTCAGCAGTTCTTATAGCCTGGAACGTTGTTAGAAACGGAGTAATACCAAATTTTGGAGATGCATTCCATCATTCACTCTTTACAGTAACTTCGATCATGACAACTACAGGTTTTGCAACTCTTGATTATAATGTGTGGCCGCAGTTCTCAAGAACGCTTCTATTCGTGCTTACCTGTATAGGTGCATGTGCCGGTTCTACAGGTGGCGGATTTAAGTTTTCAAGGATCATAATCCTTATAAGAAATGCAAAGAACGAAGTTATCAAAACTCTTCACCCGAAGAGCGTTCAAAGAGTATATATGGACGATCATGTAGTTGAAGATGCTACGGTTAAGGGTACAAGCGCATATCTTTCCATTTATACGATAATCTTCCTTGCATCCTTTTTGCTTGTGTCATTCTTTGAATCCTTCAATGTTATAGACCTTGAAGTATTTGATTTCGAAACTAATATTACAGCTGTTGCAGCTACTTTGAATAACGTTGGACCTGGTCTTAACATGGTAGGACCAACAGGAGGTTTCCATGACTTCTCATGGGCTTCCAAGATAGTACTTATATTTGATATGCTTGCAGGAAGACTTGAACTTATGCCTGTTCTGATCCTGTTCCATGCAAAGACATGGCGTAAATGATTGATAGAGAATTTTTAAGATATTCTGTGATAGCAGGTTAAAGCTATAAGAGTATAAATATAATAAGGCCATGAATCCTATATTCAGTGTGGATTCATGGCTTTTTCATGCAAGGTGGCAACAAGCGGATGCATTTACATATATTCATTTTGTTATGTGATGTATGAGCAAATCCGTTAATGCAGTATCCAATATCTAAGGAAGAATATCAGTATCAGATGGGCAGGATAGAATATATAGAAAAAGTATTTGAAGTTCCTGCCAATGCAGCCTCTCTTACCGCTATACAGATTAAGCATAATAAAAGCTGGAAATGACCATTCTTCCATGCCTCCGTTTATTGCAGTTGACATCGTAAAGCAAAGGAATATATAGGAAATCAGTGTTGCAAGTATACTGATACTGTGAAAGTAATACATTATCGCTATAACAGTGATACCGTAAGCTGCATAATCAGTATTTATATAATAAGCAAGGGTACCTGCAAGGGCAAAGGGTATCAAAGAAAGGATACTTGCAAGCATCGTATTTTTGCTCTTTAGCTTTATAAGTATTGTATCAGCAGCCCACATTGCTATAAGACCCAGAGCCAGAGTAAAGTATACATTCTGAGACTCCCACATTTTGGTCTGGTACTCATTATAGATAGATACAAAATCAAGACTGCCATAAGCTTTGTAGGCTATCAGCGTATAATCAAAAGGAATCTCTGATATCAGTCCGAATATTGAAAGGCTGATACAGTACTTTGCTTTATTTCGGGTATGCAAAAAGCCTTCTACAAGCAGAAAACAAAATATTGGGAATGCCTGTCGTCCTACTCCTCTTAAGAATAGATATATCTGAATTTCAAGGTCAACGCTTGGTTCTATGTTAAGAAATGAGAGCCATCTGTCCATATCTCCCGTAATTATAGAAGGGAGTATGAAGCCTGCAGCGAAGTGATCTATAAACATGATCACGATCGCAAATATTTTCAAAAAGGAACCTGACAATATCCTGTAAGAAGCAGTATGCGGATTAGTAATAGAAGAATTGTTCAAAAAGGGCCTCCCAATAAAAACAATAAAAATATGTTTATAACAACATTTCCATTCTATATTTGGTAAGATGGAATTGCAACATTATATGATCATCCGGAGGAATAATATGAGTCTTGCAAGTGAGATAAGAAGACATTTTGGTAAAGATGATGAGAGCGGAATACAAAAGCTTAAAGAAGATATACAAAAGGTATACAAAGACATAGATGAGGAAAACAAGTCAAAGTGCACGCAGGACATAGAGATAGTATGTGAAGACCTCAATGAAATATATATGGATGAAGATAATGAGACTGTGGTCATAGAGGCTATAAGATCTCTTAGTTTCTATCAGTCACTGCCATGGTTCAGGAAGGCATTTGTAAGACTTTTATCTTTTCTTGAAGAAGATTACTATCTAAGAACTGACGCCATGAAAAGGGTGCTTGACAGCGGATGGGCGTCCAATGAATCGTATGCATTTGCCGAGGATGAAAGTGCAGACACGTTTGTACAAAAGCTCCTTCCTGATATTGTAGATGACTACTATCTTGACCTTCCTGAAGAAAACATGAGTAATGAGCTTTTGGAGCTTAAGAGAGATGCTCTTATAAAGAGATTTTTTCTTGGAAGATATATTCTTAGACAAAAAGACTGCCTCGATATCCTAAAAGACAGGTATCAGTATCTTTATAAGGTTCTTGATAAAGAGGTGGCAGCCATAAGAGAAAACCCCGGAAGCTATGAAAAGGAGCTTGAAAAAGAAATCCTGAGACTTTACATAAAGATAGCAGAAGCAGAAAATACAAAGACTTTCAGTAGCATAGAACAGCTCCATGAAAGTCTTACAGATACCTATTACAATAATCTTATTTCTGAATATCCTAATGAAGAAGATGTATTTTTAGAGGAAAAAAATCTGTGGAAGCATGTAAGAAGCAATGACAAGTGCCCATGCGGAAGCGGTCAAAAATTCAAGAAATGTCATGGCGCCTGATGCGTGGCAGATTCCACTGGTAGTGGATAGCAAGAAGCCTTATGATGATGACCGTTGCTACGCCTATGATCGTAGCTGTTTCCTGACCTGAAAAGTCCCATAAAAGGGCACAGACAAGTGCTCCTGCAATTGAAGCGCAGGCATATATGTGCTTGCACAAAATATAAGGCTTATCGCCAACAAGAAGGTCTCTGATAACTCCGCCGCCTACACCTGTGATAGTACCAAGGAATACTGTGAGAAAGAGCCTTGGACCATCACCAGCATTAAAGGCAACTTCAACTCCAAGTACTGAAAAGGCTGCAAGACCTACAGTATCTGCAAGAAGGACAACCTTTTGAAAGCTTGCTCCTTTTATCTTCTCATATCCTGATGCCTTGAAATATACATATGTGAATACGACTATAGCACTTATAAAAGCAATAAGAACATAGGATGGATCTGTGAAAGCATCAGGAGGAATCTTGCCAATAATGATATCACGCATGATACCACCGCCTACGGCTGTAACAGCTCCTACAATGATCACGCCAAGAAGATCCATTTCTTTCTTGATAGCAGTCATGGCACCGGATATAGAAAAAGCAATAGTACCTATTATATTAAGAATTAAAAGAAGTTCGTCCATAAATGTGAGCCTTCCCCGAAAATGTTTTACATTACTTGTTTTTAATAAAAATATAAAGAAACATAAAAGCTTATCATAAATTATGTATAAAATGATCAAGATAACCCATCACCTTTAGGTGGTGGGAATATCTTGATTTCGGGTGCGGGGTTATAAGCCCCGTACCCGTAGAACTGCGTCAGCAGTGATTTTATAACGAGCAAAAAGCGAAGCGTTTGCGAATTTAATCAAGTATCTTACTATATTTAACATCATGTTCAGGCTAATTAAAAGAGTGAAAATATTTATTTTTAAACTAATATAATAATATTAATCTTTATTTGTATTTTTTGTGATATTATAATTCAGGCTGATTAAAACGTTTCATTATAAGCCATTTATTTTT
>NZ_JAILQF010000165.1 GCF_024699075.1 Butyrivibrio sp. | reverse complement strand
TTTTACAGATCAGGAAGATACTATTGGTCTTGCATCGAGAGGTCTTGATGGAATAATAGTTACCACAGTAGAAGCTAAGAAGATTCAGGAGAAGATGAATCTGAAAACTTGTGTGACATTTTCTGACCTTCATGTAGATGTGGACTATCAAAGGGGGATCAATGAAGCTTTTAATTCTTTGGTAAGGCACGGGCATACTAAGATCGGATTTCTAAGCGGTCTCAAACTTTCTGAGGATCATCCTCGTTGGGATTGTTTTAGAAAAGCATGCCAGCTTTATAATCTTAATATAAATCCCGATTTTATTGTTGATTCCAATGACAGGCAGACTACCGATGAGGCTGCCGGAGTGGAGGCAATTCAGAGATTATTAAAAAGGAAAGATAGGCCAACAGCAATTCTGGCTGTTAATGACCTAATGGCAATTGGAGCTGTACGTGAACTTAATAGAAACGGATACACAGTTCCCAAAGATATATCTGTAATTGGTTGTGATAATTCGCAGCCGTCTAAGTATTATACACCATCAATATCTACAATTGATGCTCAGGTCTTTGAACTTGGAAGAAGCATGATGTGCAATCTAATAAGGACGATAAAAGGTGAGCCAATTATTCAAAAAGTAATACCCTCTAAATATATAGAAAGAGAAAGCGTAGCAGATAATAATTCATTGAATGTTTAAAATACTGAATATTTACTGATTTTATAGTGCCCCTATATATGGGCACTAAATAAATAGTTATCGGTTACCCGCGTAACTCTTATCGCGAAAATAAACATTTCCTATGAGGGAAATGCTAAAATTTATTTTCTTATCAAAAAAGGAGGAAGCTTATGAAATGGAGTAAGTCTAAGGCACTATCACTGTCGTTGGTATCAGCAATGTTGATATCATCAGTTGTTGGGTGTGGAGGCAATGTTCAAGAGAGCGTATCTGACGGAACAGATGTAGCACAAGGCGCATCAGATGCTACAACTATAGAGCCTACAGAAACAGCTACTGCAGACTCTGCAGAAACAACTATTACTGTTAGTATACAGACAGGAACAGGTGTGGAAGAAGGTTGGCAGGCTGTTGCAGATGCTTATATGGAAATGCATCCGGATGTAAAAGTTGTCTTGGATCTTAAGGCTTCAGATGGATATGATCAGTGGGTTCAGAATGTATTTGCATCTACAGATACTACTTCCGTAGATATAGTTAATATAAATCTTGCAGGTGATGCAAAAACAGGCAAATCTATTAATTATAACGACTATATTGATAATGACAGCCCTTATTCAGATGGAACATGGAAAGAGCAGTTTGAATATGGTAAGCAGGTCATCAACATGGCAGATAACACCTTTGATGCTCTGAGCTTGGATTCTGTTCAGGTTTTGTGGCTATACAACCAGGATATTTTTGATGAAGTTGGTGTATCTGTTCCTACAACATGGGATGAATTGATTGATGTATGTCAGAAGATCCAAGATGCTGGATATCAGCCAATTGCAATGCCTGGTGATTATGACAGCTTTTATTCAGGAACTATGGGATGGCTTGCTCAGATCTACGCAGATCAGACCACACGTTCTATGATAGAAGTATTTAAGGCTCAGCCAGGTGATTATTGTTATGATCCTGATATTGATGATTATTTCGTATATGATCCAACAGATTGCTTCAATGATGACTCTGATAAAGTAACACAGAATCCTGTTAGAGCATTTGCAGCAATCAAGGATGGAACATATGCAGCTGATTCAGTAGGTATGAAGACTGTTTGGCAGAATTTTGCAAAGGTTTTACCTGGATATGCAGGTGGAGATGCAATGTTCGGAACAGATGCTGATGGCGCTAAGACTCTTTTCTATCAGGGCAAGGCAGCTATGATGGTTAATGGTGGATGGGGCATCACAATGTTCATGAATGATATGAAAGCCCTTGAAGCTGGTGAAGAAGTTAAAGATAGTGCTGGTAATGTTATCAATGATATGCAGGCTTTCACACTTGGAACATTCAATATGCCTTCAATGGAAGGTGAAGGAATTGAAGCTAAGGCTAGAACAATTGAGGTTGCAAATGGATTCCTTGGCTGTGTTTCTAAAGATCAGGCTCACAATGATCAGGTAGTAGATTTCCTTATGTTCTATTCATCTGTAGAAGGTATGTCAATATATATCAACAATGCAATTGCTGCAGGTGCATGTCCTTCAGGTGCAAGTCTTGTTTATGGCGTTGAATATCCTGAAGAAATCCAGAATGCATTTTCTGGTCTTACATTTATCGGAAATGCACAGAAGGGATTTAACAATACTCTTGCAAGAGGTATTGGTGAAAGTGCAGAGACATTCCGTAATTTCTACGATTATAGCTATAAGTATTTGACAGGAACTATTACAATCGATGAGTGGGCAAGTGAACATAAGACCAATGTTATGGACAACCTTGAAAATGCGATGGCAGAAAAAGGTATTTCTGATAAAGACCTTGAAAATCCTGCAAATGAGCCTACTGGAGAGTAAATAATAGTTTAGTAATAAGAATCGGCTGTCTGCAAAGGCAGTCGATTCTATTAAAAATAACGATTCGGGGATAAAGGGACAGGAGTAAATAGCTATGAAGATTAACAAGGTGGGGTGCATAATTACATTATTATTTCTGATAGTAACTGTTGGGCTATTATCAGGATTCCGAATCGCAACCAAGAAGACAGAAGGTATCGAGAATGCTGCATTCTCGACTGGCAATCAGAATAAATGTATTACTTATGACGAGACTACAAAGACAATATTTGTAGGTACTCATGATAATCAGCTTGTTGTCTTTAAAGAAGGACAGGAGATCTGGAGAGTAACAGCAGGTGGACCTTTTAGCGATCTTGTACTTAATGCGGACAAAGGTCTTATTTATGGCGGTAACGAGGATGGTTCGATTTATGTTTATAACATAAGCGATGGATCTGCTGTAAATAAAATTGATGTTCAAAGAAGAGTTGTTGCTATAGATATTAATAATAGCGGCACTAAAGTTGCTGTAGCAACAAGTACCGGTAGTAGTAAGGCTAATATTTTAGTTTATGATCTTGAAAGTGGCGATGAGCTTGTGAATATTAAATATACTTTTAGTATAGCAGGCGTTAAATATTCCAAAAATGATGACACTTTATTCACTGTTAATAAGCGTGGTGAAATATCACATTTAAAGGAAAATGGTGATGCTATTTCAGTTTATGAGACCAATTACACAGCGCTTCAATTGATCAGGCAAGGCGATATGCTGTGGACTGTTTGTAAAGATGGTTCCTATTATGGCTTTGATGAAGATCTAAATATCATTCGTCACGGTGTAGTTGCAAATAATGTTAATGCTGTAATTGCTACAATTGGTGTAGATGAATCTAATAAATACGTTATTGTCGGTACTAATGAAGGATATTTATTCATTATGAACGGACAGGATCGCCAGATATATACTTCTGATATGAGCACAAGAATTACCGGCTTTACTAATATAGAAGGTGAAATCTATATGGTGGGGCTTGCTGATATTATAAAGCTCATTCATGTTGAAAATCTTGCTAATATCCATATCAATGTAAAAATCGCAGCATTACTTAAAACTCTTGGCATAATATTTATTTGCATTACCTTTGTTTCGCTGGTAATGACATTTGAAGGCTCAAGAAGATATATTCTCCATCTTTTGAAAGAAATATGGAGACACAAAATGGCATATATAATGCTTATGCCAACACTTCTTTTGATATACTTTTTTAATTACAGAGGAATAGCAACAGCCTTTATTAGGGCATTTACTAACTGGTCCAAGACCAATACAAGTCTTGCTCAGATAGATTATGTGGGGCTGGAAAATTTTAGAAGAATGTTTACTGAAGGATATTTCCTCATAGGTATGAAGAATTTAATCCTTCTGATGGTAACAGGCATTATAAAAGTTCTTACCATGCCTTTACTTGTAGCATGGCTGGTTTATAACATACGAGGAGACAGAAGAAAATACCTTCATAGATTCTTATTTGTACTGCCTATAGTTGTTCCGGGTGTAATCAGTGCGATGACTTGGCAGAAGATCTATGATCCATCTATAGGTCTTCTGAATGAGATTCTCGAACTTGTTCATCTGGATAGTTTTAAACGTGTATGGCTTGGAGATGCACACACTGCAATATGGGCTGTTATCTTCATGGGATTTCCTTTCGTTCATGCTATGGCATTCCTTGTCTACTATGGTGGATTGTTGAATATCGGCCACGATGTAGAAGAATCAGCAATGATAGACGGTGCCTCAAAGAGAGATATATTCTGGAAGATTCAGCTTCCGCTTATACGTCCTCAGATAAGCATTATGGTAACACTACAAATAATAGGTACAATGCAGGATTTCAACAGTATCTTCATCCTTACAGGTGGAGGCCCGGGAACTTCAACTTATGTTCCTGCTCTTGAGTTGTATCTGAATGTAGCACAGTTTGGAAGATATGGATATGCCTGTGCGCTTGGCGTAATACTATTTGTATTTACAATGTCAGCGACTCTTATTAGTAATAGATTGACTAAAGAAAGAGAGTAATGCCATGAAGAAAAATATCTTTAGTAAAAAATTTATAAAAGAGCTAAGCTTTCAATCTGTAATTGAAATTGTAATGTTACTTATAATGGTATTGTTATTTGTGCCTGTTATGGTAATGCTGATAATGTCTTTTAAAACAAATTGGGAGATATACAATAGCTTTTTTGCTCTCCCCAAAAGCATTGCCTGGGATAACTATTCAATTGCATTTAAAAAGCTAAGTGTTAATATGCTGAATACTCTATTCGTAATAGCAGTTGCAGTAGCTCTTACTCTTGTAGTGGCTGGACTTAGTGGATATGTTTTTGCAAGAATGAAATTTCCGGGGAAGAATTTCATATATTTTGCAATACTTGCACTAATGATGATTCCTGGAATTTTGTATCTGGCTCCTAATTACAATCTCATTCAGAGATATGGTCTTTATAACACAAGGTGGGCTCTTATATTTCCATGGGTATCAGGTGGTCAGGTTCTCGGGATTATCCTGTGTAGAAATGCTATAGAAGCTCTTCCTAAAGATTTGTTCGAAGCGGCTAAAATTGAGGGCTGCGGAGAGATCAATTCTCTTGTAAGAATTGCGTTACCACTTGCTACGCCAATGTTATCTACTATAGCTGTTATGAAACTAGTAGATTATTATAACGATTTCATATGGCCTATGATGGTTATAGAATCCAATTCCAAACAGGTTATTACTGTTGCGGTTAAGGTATTTACTAGTTCTGTTGGTACAACTGAGATTGGAACGATGTTTGCAGGTTATGTAATCGCAACAATCCCGTTATTTATACTATTTATGTTTACTTCACGTTTGTATATGGAAGGTATGACAGCAGGAGCAGTAAAGGGATAAGAGGAGAGAGATGATGAATATAGAATGTTTAAGAACTAATCATATTGAAAATCCAATCGGTTATTATATGCCGTCAGTCAGCTTATCATGGATAGTTACTAAAGCAAAAGGAAATTATGTTGACAAGGCAAGAGTTAAGATTGCTTATGATAAGGAATTCTCCAATATTGTATATGATAGCGGCGAAAGGTCTGATATATCCTCGCTTGATTTTAATCCTGGTATAAAACTTCAGGAACAGACACGATATTATTGGAAAGTTTGGGCTTCTGATAATGAAGGCGATAGTGGAGAAAGTAACATAGCTTATTTTGAAACTTCTGTTACTATGAAAAAAGCCAAATGGATTAAAGCTCCATTTAATAAAAAAATCCAGCCTCTTCTCAGAAAAAGCATAAATCTGTCAGGAAAACCAGTATCTGCAAGACTATATATATGCGGACTTGGCGTATATGAAGCATATATAAATGGTAATAAGATTGGTGATGAGTATCTTGCACCTTACTATAATGACTATAATCTGTGGCTTCAGGTTCAGACATATGATGTAACTGATAATCTTATAAAAGGCAATAACTGCCTTGGCGTTATGCTGGGCAATGGCTGGTATAAGGGAAGATTTGGTTTTATAGACAAGATGGACAAGCTTTATGGCGATACCTGCCATATGATCTGTGAATTACATGTATTCTATAAGGATGGCAGCAAAGAGATAATTCCTTCGGATGAAAGCTGGATGTGTGCAGAGTCGCCGGTTATTGAGAGTAGTATCTATGATGGAGAGATATGGGATAGTAGAAAAGAAATCCCTGACTGGAATACTGTTAAATGCAATGAAGAAGGATTTGTACATGCAGTTACTTATAAAGAAAATAGCAAACTCTTAAAGTCTCGCTTTAGCTTGCCTGTAAGGGCCATAGAGCAGATAAGCCCGGTAAAAGTCATTGATACTGTTGCTGGAGAGAAAGTAATAGATTTTGGCCAGGAAATGACAGGATGGGTTGAGTTTTTATGTGAAGAGAAAAAAGGAACTAAGATAAGTTTCTGGTTTGGTGAGATCCTTCAGAATAAAAAATTCTACAATAAGAACCTCAGAACTGCCAAGCAGGAATATCACTATTATTCTAATGGAACTAAAACATGGGTAAGACCTCATTTTACCTTTTATGGGTTCCGTTATGTGAAGGTTACAGGAATATCCAAAATAAAGCTGGATAATTTTAAGGGCGTTGTATTGCACTCTGATATGGATAAGACGGGCACTATAGAAACCTCAAACGAGAAAGTAAATAAGCTTATCAGCAATGCTCTTTGGGGACAGAAGGGTAATTTCCTTGATGTTCCAACCGATTGTCCACAGAGGGATGAGAGAATGGGATGGACAGGAGATGCGCAGGTATTTTGTAAAACTGCAAGTTTTAATATGTATACTCCTGCTTTTTACAGGAAATTCCTTTTTGATATGAAACTGGAGCAAGATACGCTTGGTGGAAATGTTCCTCATGTAGTACCTGATATTCTGGGACAGATCAATGATATTAAATTCGGTAAGGATGATACAGAACATCAAAAACCTCATGGATCATGCGCCTGGGCTGATGCAAGTACAATTATCCCTTGGACTTTATATAACATGTATGGGGATAAGACTATGCTTATGGAGCAGTATGGCAACATGAAAGCATGGGTTGATCATGTTCGTAAGGTTGATAAGGAGAAGTGTGGGAACAGTTATCTGTGGATGGATGGCTTCCACTTTGCTGACTGGCTTGCACTTGATAATTATAGAAAGAAAGAGAGCTATGGCGCAACGGATCCATATTTTGTTGCAAGCGCTTATTACTATTATTCTGTAAGTCTTACCGCTAAGGCTGCAGCAGTTCTTGGAAAGACTAATGATGAAAAGCGTTATACGAATCTTGCAACCAAGATCAAGAAGGCTTTTATACGTGAGTTCTACACTTCTACAGGAAGACTAGCTCAGCAGACACAGACAGCACTTGTTTTAGTATTATGGCTTGGTCTTATTCCTGATGGATTTAGAAAACGTCAGATAGATGCACTTTTAAAAAATCTAAAGGACGAGAAAGATCATCTGACAACAGGATTTGTAGGTACACCAATTCTCAATCCTGTTCTTACAGAAATCGGTCATCCAGAACTAGCTTATACTTTACTGCTAAATGAGGAGTATCCTGGGTGGTTATATGAAGTAAATATGGGGGCTACCACAATCTGGGAGAGATGGAATTCTGTTCTTCCTAATGGGAAAATCAGCGACACCGGTATGAATAGTTTAAATCATTATGCTTATGGTTCTATAGTTGAATGGATTTACAGATATATGGGAGGTCTTGAACCACTGGAGGATGCTCCGGGGTTCGAGAAATTCAAGATAAGACCTTATACAGATGAACGTATTGATTCATGCAAAGTTGAGTTTGAATCTCCAAAGGGAACGATTATTAGTTCTTGGAAGAAAGAAAAGAGCTGGTATCACTTTACAGTAAAAGTGCCTTTTGATACTGAGGCAGAATTTGAATTAACGAAGGATGCTAGTAGTGTAAAACTTAATAAAGAAAAATTAGAACCAATGAAAAAGGGAGAAGCTCTTACATTAACAAAGGGAACATATCAGATCTACCTTAAATATGAAAAAGAGGATTAACGAGGTATTCAAATGGGGAAATATAAACACGAGAAAGAAAAACTTGTAACAGGGAAAGCACTTGGATGCTGCAATGAGGATTGCGAGATCCTTGGCATTGAGCATTCTCACATAAATATTAATCTACCTGCATTAATGATGGAAAAGAAAGATGAGGATTGTTTTGTTTTTCCATATAAAGGGAAGGATTATTATTTCTGCAAAGAAGCTGTAAAAAAAGTGGATGATCAGCTGCTGACATATTGGAAATATGGTATTGCCTGTACTGCAGTTCTATTAAATGCACCTAAGCTTTTTGATAGCAGACAAGAGAAAGCTTTATTAAAAAAGGTAATACACCCTGACTTTGAATGGGATGTACAGGATGCATTTATTAGTGCTTTTCCTATGAAGAGTACTGAATCAAAAGGCTATTTTGAAGCTTTTATAGCATTTTTATCCAATAGATATATGAGTGATAAAGCAGAATACGGAAGACTAACAGGCTTTATTATTTCGAACGAAGTTAATTCACAATGTGTCTGGGGGAATGCTGGCTCTAAGCCTGTAGAAGTTTATACTAAAGAATATACAGAAGCTGTAAAGGCAGCCTTTGACGTAGCAAGAGAGTACTGGGAATATGCTCAGATTTATATATCTCTTGATCATCATTGGACTGAGGGATTCCGCCCATTTGATACAAACAGATGCTATGGCGGTAAATATGTCCTTGATTTTGTAAATAAATACGCCAAAGAAATGGGTGATTTTGAGTGGGGAGTAGCTTATCATCCTTATCCTGAAGCACTTAATTATCCGGATTTTTATAACGACAGAATTCCAACTTTTTATTTTGATACCAGAATTATTACTTTTAAAAATATAGAAGTTCTCGATGCATATTTAGGGCAGGAGGAATTCTTATATAAGGGTAAAAAGAGAAATATTGTCTTCTCAGAACAAGGTTTCAATGCTAGATCCAAAGGATTTGTAGAAAAGCAGTGCGCAGCTTCGTATGTGCTTGCATATCAAAAAATGAAAAAGCTGTCTGAAGTGCAATGGATGACGCATCATGCATATCTTGATAATCCTCATGAGTTTGGCTTGCATCTTGGAATAAGAGAGGTTAAAGCTGACGGTTCACCAGGTAGAAAACGTCCTATTTATAAAGTTATCCGTGCTATGGGGACTGATGAAGAACAAAAGTATGTAGAGTGGGCCAGAAAATTTATAGGCAAACAGCTATTTGATGAGCTTCTTTCACCTGAAATTCATTGTGAAAATGAAGGAGATGCTAAGGCTACAGATTTTGGAGATTAATGATAATGGAACTTAGATTCTTGGGAACAGGTGCGGCCGATTGGCCTAATAAAGAGCCTGTTGATGGAGCTTTTTACAGACATCATGCAAGTATGCTCGTTAATGGAAAAGTGTTGATTGATATAGGCCCTGGTATAGTCGAATATTTAAAAACTATACCTGATATAGACTTTGGAAATATTGAAGCAATCTTTCTGACACATACTCATGAAGATCATTGGAGCACAGATGAACTTGGTCATCTTCTTAGCCTTACCAGGAAGAAGATTAGACTGTATTTTCATACTGGAGCTAAAAATAATCTTGATCTATGCAGAGATAGTATTCATGGTCATGCATTAAGCAATAACCATTTAAGACAAGTTGTACTGTGTCCAATGAGAAGATGGCAGATAATAAATGCAAGCGGCCTTTCTTGGCAGAATCTTGAAGCTAACCATTATGCTCCAAAGGGGGAACGCGGAAGCCATTATATTATTAGCGATGGAACTGAAACATGGTTTTATGGCTTGGATGGAGGATGGTTCACAACTAAGACATGGGACATATTAAGAAGCACTTGCTTTGATGGAATGGTCTTAGACGGTACTGTTGGCGAAAACAGCGCAGATTATCGAATCGCTGGTCATAATAGCCTTGCTATGAATTCACTTCTAAAAAAAGCTATGCTGCATCAGAATATGCTAAAGGCAGGTGCCAGACTATATCTATCACACTTTGGAATGACTACATATGAGAATAGTTGTGACATACGTGAAAAGGTAGAAGAGGCAGGATTTATGGAAGCACGAGATGGTGAAATGGCATAAATAAGAACAAATATAATATTTTAGAACATGTGTGACACTTCTGTGATAAATGCTTTGATATTATTAACTCAAGATAAGACAACGAAAGAAAGTCAACAGCAAATATATTGTGAATATAAATGCCGAGGGATAACCGGTACATTGTCTTACAAACAGGATGATCATGTAGTCCAAGTGGCCTTCGCTTCACGTAGGATGTAATGAGATCATTAGAATAGGAATACCTGCAACTAAGGTGGCTTAAGCTTCACCAAAGGTTGCAGGTATTTTTATTTATATTCCGAAATAAGTGATAACTAATAAATAAACAATAATCGTTGAGCCTAATGAAATGATGCTTGAAGGAATTAAGAATTTCAGCACAGGGATTCTTTGGGATAGCACTATGGATCCAATGTATAAATGGGTGGATAAGATTCAGGGATATAGAAATGCTATACATTCCTTTAATTTTAGAGATATTGGAACTGCTGGGGAGTTTCTTGAAGATATAGATGTTTATTGTAATTTTGTGGATTTGATATTGGATCGCATTCCTCCATTAGAGGAGATAATAACCTGGTATCAATGTGATTAAGTTATGAATGAGGAGTTCAACAAACACGATAGTCACAAATGTGACCCTCGTTCAACCGTATAGGTGGAGTGACACCTAACGACGAGACTGTCAATGCCTTAAGTAAGGACAGGTAGTGTATCCAAGCAGATACCACCTTTGTAAGTAGTAAAAAACCTAGGTAAGGTCTAGAGGATAAATCGTAGCAAGGTTCAACTTATATTGTTGAATAGGGCTTTTAGGCATGATATACTCGAACCATCGAAAGGTGGTGGTTGTATGGAGAATGAGAATATGACACGTGAAGAATTTTCAATGCTTATGGAATTGCTACTAGAATTACTTGAGGACGGTAAGATTGACCGGGTCAAGGAAATAATCAAAAAACACATAAAGTCACAGGAAAACTAATATATCTAAACCTACAAGTCCTATTGAGTGATAAAGCTCAGTAGGACTTTTTTTAATGCGCACTTATGCGAGAAATAAGAGATTGGAGATAAAATGAGTAGAAAAGGACAGAACAACACAAAGGTTAATTGGTACCAGGCGAGCAAACACGATAGTCATAAATGTGACCCTCATTCAACTAAAGGCTATAGATATTCTTTTACTGCTTATCACTGTGTTTATTGAACCTGGTACGATTATTTAGAGCACAACATCGGAAACATCTGTCACTGGCAAAAGATATAGCCCATGCGAAAGAAGGCAGCAGAGTACTACTATTCGTCAGAGAATTCAAAAAGACAGTGTCGGCACAGCCCCATACTCATTCCTCGGCACAGCCAATTACCTGAGCCATACCGGAAGCAAGCCCATGAGCATAGTGTGGAGGATGGATAATCCTATACCGGCTAAGTATCTGAAGAAGACTAATAAGATGGATGTGGGGTGATGAGGAGGCTATCAAATATTTCATAAAAATAGGGCATCATTTTTGTGAAAAAAGGTAGCTGTTAAAAGCTTGAAAACATATACTAATAAAATTAAAATAATTGTAGAGATAAATGAACATTGACAAGTGAAAATTCTCGTAGCCACTAATGGAAAGTGGTGTCTTATGAAGAATAGACTATTAGAATCAATCATCTCCAAAAATGGCGTCGAGAGTACTTGGGTTAGGATTAAGAAAGCATTTAAAGGGTTTATGCGCAATCCCTTTGTAAACAAGATGCGTAAGCTTTGCCTGGTTTTCGCATTATTTGTTTTTCGTGCTCTCTGTAATTACTTACTAAAGATATTCTTCGACTATGTTTTCAATTCCGCAGTATTTATGGAATTCTTCGAGGAGGTGATTAGCAGAATCCTCTGATTAGAGGGTTCTGTGAAAAAATTATGAATAATAGTACTTATCATAATACACCGGATCGCAAACAGCAGAAATTTCCTGTAAAGCCAAATGACTGGGGGATACAGTCATTGAAAGGCATGTAACTCAAATCATTATTATTGCGCAGCTGTTTACTAATCAACTTTCTTTAAAGGATCTAATAACTACACTTGTTAATGAATAAAAAATTAGTGGGGAGAATTTTGCAGTTGTTACTCTAGATATACAAATACGCACGTAACAATGAAAATGCCAGTAACCGTAATTATTTATGGTCGCTGGCATTTTTGTTTTGGACTTAACTTAAATCGATTTAATACAAAAAACAGTGAATTTCTTATTATATATAATTACTTTGAATAGTATAATTATCTATGATTCGTAAAAAAGCTGGACTTCGCTCCAGGTCAGAAAGATGTTATAACTGTTATAGAAAACTGTAAATTGGGGGATGTATGGAACTAGTATATTTATATGTCGAGCATTTGGGAATGTGCATCGACAAAACCGGAATAAACTTCAGTAAGAACTATGAGGTCACATATGATAGCAAGCACCGTGATTTAAAGATAGAAAAGAAAAACAATCCAAACAGAATCAATATTTATGGAGATAATATCCAAGACATTAATGTTCTGGTTGGCAAGAATGGCATTGGTAAGTCTACTATAATGAGGCTTTTGGGGTTGCCTGAAAGAGATCGGATTCAATATTTCAGTTATTATAATAACAAGCAAAATGTCTTACAAGGAATAGATGCAAATATATGGGTCGCTATTTATCATTTATACGATGATACATTTGCTATTGAGGGATACTGGTTTTCATTTTTGAAAAATTTTGTATACAATGAACCAGAGTTTAAGCCTGCTGATTGTATAATGATCCGATATGATTTTGAAAATAGCAAGATACTTGAGTTCAAGCCTATCAACAAGCTGAAGGATTCGCGTTTTAATATTGAAAAGCTATTTTATGTTTATTTTCAGAATAATACAGGAGTTAATTGGTTTAATGATTACACTCCTAAAGATAATTATGATATTTCACGTGAATATTTATTTCGTAGGTTTAGTTGTAATGCAAGTAGTTATGAATCAGTTACAAAGTATCTTGTAGATTCATATCGCGATGCCAATTTTTCAGCTAAGATGGGTTCTAAACCCGGAACGGAAATTGATATACGGCTTGCGTATGTTACTGAGTTGCTTAATAAAAATAACTATAATGAAGAAACTGAAAATACAATAGATAAATACGAATTAGTAGCAAAAAGGATTTATGGAAGAAATGTCAGGGCTTTACAAGGTGCATTGTATTTGGGAAGTTATGATAGTGACATTGTTAAGCAACGCTTTATTATCGCCTTTCTAGAGACTATAGTTTATTCATACTTGTATGACATTGATCAAATGGAGGAGTCTGACGTCAACGAATATGCAAAAACTACTCCATACGATAAGACATCTGAAGAAAAAGATACATATAATTCTCGCAAAAATTACCTGTTAGAGGAATTAAAATACTATGAAAAAAGTGAATATATAAGAGTGGTTTTAGATATAGTAAAAGAACTTGAGAATATCCCAAATAGATATTATGTGAGAGGAGAGACGATTTCTATACCAATTAGTGAACTAGAGCCTGGCAAACTTGATGGACTCATGCAAATTTTTGATAGGAGGGGGAGGATAGAGGTTTCGTTTAGTGATAAATCCATCCTAGAGGTAACCTTCTCCAATATGAGCTCGGGAGAAGCAAATTTCATCAATGTTTTCGCCTCAATTCATGGAGCTTTGCAGACAAGGACGAGTATGGCAGCTAACCCGGCTAATCCCGGGGAACAGACCTGCATCCTCCTATTAGACGAACCAGATATGTCCTTCCACCCGGAATGGAGCAGGACATTTATCGATAATCTCACTTACTTCCTGAATAATAGTTATAAGGATATCAACTTCCAAGTAATAATAACGACACATTCGCCGCTGATGCTTTCAGACATACAGAGTGATAGTATTTACTGCTTGGGAAAGGATGATGAAGGAAATCTAACAGTTTCAAATCCGAAATATGGTCTTTTAAGCGGAATAAACGATATTCTCATTGATGGCTTCTTTACAGAGTCATTGTTTGGTAAGTTTGCTGAGGGCTTCGCCGATGGCATAGTTACCAGATTAAATGAGCTTGAAGAAAACATAGATAAATGGCAGATAGACAAAGATGATTTTGATGAAGAATATAAGGATCTAAGTAATCGTATAGATATTCTGGGCGGTGGCCTTATCAAAGATAGCCTTATGCAGAGACTGACGATGGCAAAAAAATGGTTTTATATGAGGAACGGCTATGATCAAGATTAAAATTAAGAATGCTGCTGAAATTGAAGATTGGTACGCCGAGCAGGTAATGGACATAATAAAGGATAAAATCGTAAATTACAGTTCGGACATTACCAGTATATATGCGCACAAAATCATCACACAACTTGATGATCATGCCATAAGAGACCTTTTGACAATGCCGATAAGTGGCCTGATAGAAAAGCACACTTGGGCAAAGGCTTATTATGAGGTGGCATGTTTTGTCAGTGAGTTCAGCGATCTGCATGAATACTTGAAGGAACTCTATCAAGTCCGTGGCTATGCTCATCATAAGTGCGTAGCAGAGTATCAGAGAGAAAGAGAAGAATACCTGAATAAATATAAAGGCAACAACTTCATAGACGTGATGAAAAATCAATTTCATTACCCTTGCCCTGACCCAGACTCAGTAATTTGCCAATACAATAAAAACATGGAAGAGTTTATTTCATCTGTTTCTAAAGAGTTCGATAAGGTAAATAAGGATCTTAGCAAGATCATCAATTATGATTTTCTAGATGAAGACACAGGCACAGGGAAGAAGGGCAAGAGCTCAATCAGAGCCGAGTACGTAAAACGACTTGGTATAAGAGTCTGCCCATATTGTAATCAGCAGTATATCTATTATTTTGGAGATAGCAGATATCTAGGGGATCTTGACCACATTCGACCTAAGAGCAAGTTTGAGCTCTTTTCAATGTCGATGTATAACCTGGTTCCTGCCTGCAAGCCCTGTAACCAGCTCTTTAAAAGGGGCAGCACAAAGCAGATCCTAAATCCTTATGAGGAGGGATTTAGCAACGATGCCTATCTTCACCTGAATTATAAGAGTGTTCGTGAGCTGGTCGGCATAGATCCGGTTACGGATATGGAATGGCGTGTAAACAAGGGACTTA
>NZ_JAILQF010000087.1 GCF_024699075.1 Butyrivibrio sp. | reverse complement strand
AGCTTCAAGTGATGATGTTGCAACTTCACTTGTTTCGGTTTCTGCTTCTGTAGTTTCTGCTACAGCTTCCGATGATGCCTCAGAATTGGCTGCATCTTCAGTAGTCTGAGCTGCTTCTGTTGTAGAATCAGTAGAAGTAGTTGTTGTTGTAGAAGATGAAGCACATCCAACCATTGATGCTGTAAGTGCTGCTGTAGTTAAAAGTGTCAGCAATTTCTTTCTCTTCATTTTTTGCCTCCATTTGATCAAAAAACTATGTATGCATATATTATTTATTGATGCGCCGTTTCGCGCTTTGCATACACTTGTCATTTGTTTATAACTTAATTATCAATATGAAGATTGAAGTTACATTGAAGATTTCTTAAAGAAAAATAAAATCAGATAATCATAGATTTACAATTTTAAAATAAATGTATTCTTCATAACACCTTTGGAAAAAATAGTTTTTTATTACACCTACATTAAAGAGTATCTTCACTTCATTACAGCTTAACAGTAAAGATTACTTTTCCATCAATACAGTTCACACCTATAGTTCCCTTATGAGTTGTAACTATAGACTTTGCAATAGAAAGGCCAAGCCCATAATGACCTGTGTCACTGTGAGCCTTATCCGCCCTGTAGAATCTCTCAAACAGATTTTTAATATCTTCATCTGTAAGTGCTTCTCCGGGATTACTTACTATAAGTACTGCCTTTTTACCCTCTTTTTTTAAGGAAATATGTATCTGACCCTCACCTTTGGCGTGGTCTATAGCATTATCAACTAAAATTGCAGTAAGCTGCTCAAGCTGGCTGCTACTACCCTGCACAAAGATATCATTTTCAATATCAGTCTCTATCGCATAGCCCTTTTCGAAGGCAACACCTTCATATGGAAGAACGCTCCCCATAATAAGCCTGCTAAGATCAATCTTTTCTTTTACTATACTTATACTCTCTGTCCTTGCCAGATCCAGAAGCTGCCTTATAAGCTCAGTCATGCGGCCGCTTTCATATCGAATGCTTTGAAGCCACTTATTGTCCCCTATATCGCCGTACAAAAGTTCTGCATTAGCATCAATTGCGGCTACAGGCGTCTTAAGCTCATGCCCTGCATCTGATATAAACTTCTTCTGCTTCTTATAGCTCTCTTCAAGAGGCTTAAGTATCCATCCGGCTATAAAATATGACAACACAAAAACAATAAGTACTATAACAATACCAATTTTGAAGGTATTTCTTATCATAACTCCTACAAAACGCTTGATAATGCTAAGCTGAACATCCATTATGCTGCCTTCACCATCCTCACTTATTTCAGGAGGCGGGCCAATAGGCTCATCTGGCAAGTCTCCGGGAAGCTCTGAAGTATACTCAAAGAGTTCCAGAATACCACTTTTGTCCTGGCCAACAGTATGGTTATATTCTTCAATATAAGAAGACAGGTATATTGCAAATACCGTACCCGCGAGTATAAGCATTACTGTACAAGTTATAAATATCATTATTTTAAGTCTTGTTCTTCTAAACATTTATTTCGTCCTTTGTCTTATCTGATAGCCAAGACCACGTACCGCCTTAATCTCCATATCGGTGCCTATGAATGCAAGTTTTTTTCTGGTAAAAGAGATATAGACTTCAACATTGTTATACTCAGCATCACTTTCAAAGCCCCAGATCTTGGTAGCTATCTGCTCTCTTGAAACGATCTGCTCCTGATTACTGATAAGATATTCCATGATCCGCAGCTCTTTTTCACCAAGTCTTACTACCTGCCCCGTCTTATTGCTTGAAAGATTACAGCTCTGAACATCAAGAGACAAGTCTCCTGCAGTAAGACTTCCATCAGCAGACTGTACGCCCCTTCTGCATAAAGCTCTTACTCTTGCAAGAAGTTCCTTGGTCATAAAGGGCTTTGTAAGATAGTCATCAGCTCCGCTGTCAAGTCCGTTAACCTTATCATCAAGTTCGCTCATAGCAGTAAGCATAAGTATCGGAGTCTTGATTCCTTTCGCCCTTGCCCTTTTAGTAACCTCAACACCGGAAAGCCCCGGAAGCATTACGTCAAGAACGACGACATCATATACATCTGTCAGAATTTCTGCAAGTGCACTTTCCCCATCACTTACAGGCGTAACATCATAACTTTCTCTTGCAAGTATTTCTCTTACCGCAGCCAGCATTGTCTGCTCATCTTCAACAAGTAACAGTTTCAAAATTTTCCGCTCCCTTTTATACTAATTCAATATATTTTTTTGAAAAAATAATATATAGCCGTCAAGCATATACTATGTAGCTTGTACTGCAGATTTGTGTAGTTCACACGATATTTGCCACATACTTTCATTCCCATTTTCCAAGCTATCTATTATATCGTGCAATTAATTAAATCCATGAACCTTTATAATAGCATATATCTATTTTTAAGCCTGTTAAACTTTGTTCACAATTTTCAAGGCATTCCTTACTGAGATATTTTCTTAATAACTCAATTTCTCAAGGATAGGAGCATATTTTTATGTGTGAAGTTTGAATTAATAAGCTCAAACTTCGCACTTATAAACAATCCAGGCTCCTTGCAAATTTGATATTTTGGGCAGTTAATACAGGATTTTCGTGTCTTTAAAAATCTTATTATATTCAAGAGCTTGATAGATGGAGTTTTATATTCTTCTTGGGGGCCGCATGTTCGAGCGAAGCGAGTTTCGGACCCCAGAATATAAAAATCCAGATATTAAGCCTTGAATTATAAGATTTTTGAGACTCGAAAATCCTATATTAACTGCCCAAGGTAATCAAATTGCAAGGCAAGTAACTTATTTATAAGTGCGAAGCTTGAGCTACGAATAAATACTTAAAGGAGACGATATGGAGAAGATTTTTATCAAATATTTTGATAAAGATGTAGAGAGACTGACTCTTGTAGAAGGCAAGTCAGACTGGTATGACCTTAGAGCCAGTGAAGATGTAACTATGAAAGCAGGAGAGTTCAAGCTTGTGCCTCTTGGAGTTGCCATGAGACTTCCCGATGGATATGAAGCTCATCTTGCACCAAGAAGTTCAACATTCAAGAACTTTGGTGTTATCCAGACCAACAGCGTTGGTGTCATAGATAATTCCTATTCAGGAGATCAGGATATGTGGCGCATGCCTTGTCTTGCAATGAGAGATACTCAGATCAAAAAGGGCGATCGTATCTGCCAGTTCAGGATCATGAAGCAGCAGCCTTCTATTGAATTCGTAGAAGTAGAGCATCTTGAAGGACCTGACAGAGGCGGATTTGGATCAACAGGTATTTCATAATCAGATTCTAAGTTTTTTGATATGGAAAAATTTATTAACTGACTTGAGTGATCAAATTTCAAGGAATAGCGCATGTTATATGTTCTAAGTTTTTATATTTAAATAGTTTTAATTGGCAAAATTAACTTTTCGAAAATAATTTGAAAAGTTAATTTTTTTATATTAAAGTGCTAAAATTTAAAGAATTTTAGGCCGATATATTGTTGTAATCTAAATTCTTGCGCTATTTATTAAATATTAGTTAGAAATTTTTAAGCACCTGAATATAAGCGTGTTTATGAACATATTGTATTAATACGGAATCAATACACTAAGTTTAGTGGTTTGAACGTTTAAAGGAGGTAAGCAATGCAGACATTTGTTGGAAGCAGTTTAAGCAAGGACGCCAAAGCGGCAGTCGCTGAAGCTACCAAAGGTTTGACCAAACCCAATATGATTCTATTTTTCTCGAATTATGACATGCTTAAAGACATTACAGGTGAACTTAAGGCTGCTTTTCCTGATGTGCCTACAATTGGAACATGTGGAATTTCTTATTATGACAAGCAGGCCGGCGACAACAAACTCGTAGTTGTGGGTTTTGGAAGCGATGCTAAGGTCAAAGTCGGTGTCCTTAGATTTCTGTCAACTGCTCCATTATATGACATTATGGGTCTGAAAGATGCGATCAAAGAAGTGGCTCCTGGAGACAAAGACACTATCTGCCTTGAGTTCTGTACAAATGATGAAGAGAGACTTGTTACTACTATGAATGTAGTATTAAGTCATGCTAAAACTGCTCTTGTTGGCGGAACCGTATTTGGCGTTTCTGAAGGAAAAAAGGCACTTGTTGCAGTTAATGGAGAGCTTTATGAAGATGCCTGCTGCTTTGCAGTAATTAAGAATACAACAGGTAAGATCAGAACCTATTCTGAGAATATTTACAGATTAAGCGCTCATTCAAAGAGACATATTGCTACTAAAGTTAACATACAGACTAAAGAGCTGGTTCAGATGGATAATAAGCCTGCTGCAGATGTTTATGCCAATGAGCTTGGAGTATCAAAGAGCCAGATTGTAGATAACGTTCTTGAGAATCCTCTTGGACGTATTCTTGGTGATGAAGTCTTCATCTGTTCCCAGTACGGAATGGGGGCAAATGGATCACTCATTAACTATAAGAGATTTAATGAAAATGATACTGTTTCAATTCTGAAACTGCAGGATTATCAGGAAGTTAATGACGAGACAAGAAATAAGATCAAAAATGAAAATCCTAAGATATCATTTGTACTTAGTATCAACTGTATTTACAGACATATGCTTTTTGAGCAAAAAAATCATCTGGGTGATTTTATGAATGACATGGGTTCACTCGGCAAGCATGTTGGTGTTGTTGGTGGCGGTGAACAGTATAAGACACAGCATGTTAACCAGACTATGGTCTGCGCAGTATTTGAATGATGGAGGTATACTATGGCTTTCTTTAAAAAGACGAAAGAAAATGAAGATTCCGAAGTAATTCAGGGTGTACAGGCCAGAAGTATAGCACAGCAGCTTGCGCCACTTGCTGAAGCGGGTAAATTTGCAATTGAACAGAAAGAAAAGCTTCAGAATGAGGAAGCGGTTACCATTGAAGGAATCGAGCAGATCGGTGATCATTTTGAACAGGTTAAAGACAAATACGATAATATTATCAATTCCGTAGATGCCTTTAAGGAGCAGTTCGAAAGTGTCAGAACCATATCCGATACCTTTGAGAACATTGTTGAAAAAATGGTCCAGACAGCCGATGACTCTCATGCAGGAATGAACAGAGTTGATGACAGCTCTAATTCAGTATCTGATACAATCGATGCCATGCAGGCAGTCTTTGATAAGTTCCAGGAAAGCTTTGATGAGATTCAGGATCAGGTCAACCAGATCAACGCTTTTGCAAACCAGACCAACCTCCTTGCCCTGAATGCTTCTATAGAAGCTGCAAGAGCAGGTGAAGCCGGCAAGGGATTTGCAGTTGTTGCAACTCAGGTCAATAAGCTTTCAATTGAGATCAAGAATCTTGTATCTTCGATTGATACCGGCATGGCCAATCTTAATGCCAACAATCAGTCACTTAAGGATTCACTTGATAAGACCAAGGAAGCAATAGAACAGTCCCATACAGAGATTGTTGCGACCCAGGAGATTATTGGTAACATCAAGAACGTAGCTGATGAAGTTGGCGAGCAGAGCCAGGAGATGACCGGTGTATTCCAAAAGTGCGATGAATCAATCAACGCCATAACCGGAAGCATTGAAGATTCCAATCAGTATTTTAATAATGTTACTGATAGTATAGTAGAACTTAAGAACAAGATCACCAAGAAGGGTCTCATGTTCGAAGATATGAACAATATTCTTGAACAGTTCGATCCTTATATAGAAAAAGTCATCAAGGACAATCAGTGATCGTCATATGGTGTCAAAAGTTACTTTTGACACCTACATCATATATCTTTAAAACTAGTATATCTTTAAAACTAATATCTATGATTTATTTATGGCCTCTGCCTCTTTATGGGATAGGGGCCTTTAAATTTGTTCCATATCTTTCAAACTTTATTGGACATGCCTAAAAAATGATGTATAATCAAAATGTTGTGCAAAAAATATAAGTTGCATTATTTTAATTAACTCAAGCTTCGCACATAATAAACAATCAAATTGCAAAGAAAGTAATCATTTATATGTGCGAAGGTTGAGTTGATAAATTATTATGCAGCGTCAAAATAAGATTATGAAAAAAGTTTTTATTTTCTCAGAACATATTTTTTTCACAAATGTATGAGAGAATGTTACTGTTCAGCCGCAGAAGGAAGCTCTATGCCTTTGACTGCGTATGGAAAGTGTGCACGACACAATAAATTTAGGGAGGTCTACAAAAGTTGATTGAGGTAGATAACATTGTCAAAACCTATGGCGACTACCAGGCCGTCAATCACTTGTCTTTTAAACTTGAAAAAGGCAAAATCTATGGTTTCCTTGGCCCGAATGGTGCCGGTAAATCCACAACTATGAACATAATGACTGGATATATAGCAGCAGATAGCGGAACTGTTAAGATCAATGGTCATGATATTCTTAAAGAACCCGAAGAAGCTAAAGCTTGTGTCGGCTATCTTCCGGAGATTCCACCACTTTACATGGATATGACAGTTGGTGAGTATCTTCGCTTTGTGTGCGAACTTAAGAAGGTTCCTAAGAAGGATGTTCGTGAGCATCTTGTTAGCATCCTTTCAGAAACAATGCTTGGAGATTATGAGCATCGTATGATCCGTAATCTTTCAAAGGGTTATAAACAGAGAGTTGGTCTTGCCCAGGCTCTTGTTGGTAATCCGGAAGTTATCATTCTTGATGAGCCTACTGTTGGTCTTGATCCTCAGCAGATCAACCAGATGCAGGATTTCATGAGATCACTTAAGGACGATCATATCGTTATTTTAAGTTCACATATCCTGTCACAGGTAAGTGC
>NZ_JAILQF010000062.1 GCF_024699075.1 Butyrivibrio sp. | reverse complement strand
AGCAGAGGAAGAATATAGTAGACTAGGTGGAGTTCCACAGCACTTCCATGAGCGTTCACATGGTGAAAGCTTTTTACAGCTGGTTCAAACGAATTTTAAAGGGCATGGGCTTTATCTTTTAGATGAGCCGGAGGCTGCATTATCACCTCAGAGACAACTGACCCTGTTACTAGAGATTGTTAATTGTGCTAAGGAAGATTCTCAGTTTATCATGGTTACGCATTCCCTTATTCTTCTTGGAATACCTGGAGCAGAGATATTAAGCTTTGATGATGGACAGATACATCCAATAGATTATGAGGATACTGATAGTTATCAGGTTACAAAGATGTTTATAGAGAACAGGGAACAGCTACTTAACAGATTGTTGAATTAGGGTTTTGACTGGGGGATTACATGTCATTTCAAATCATTAGGAACTAGAGTACCGTGTTGTGTTAACATGGCTGGTTCAGAAGCGTTGAAGAAACTGGAAATGGTTATAGATTTGTGGCAAGGCAGGTACCTGCCCGCTTATAGATAAGAGAATGCTGTATAGATACGTTTATTTTATCAATTGATCCAGAGATTGTGGGGACACTGTCACCACAATCTTTGGAGTATTGAATACTGGAAGAACCGGAATTCTGTGAAAAGGAAAGCGGTAATGATGGTTGTTTTTAATTAATTAAAAAGCTTGATAAATTGCAAATATATAATACCTTAGATAACAATTAGTTGCCCAAAATGCAATATGATTTTTCTGTAATATCTTCTC
This sequence comes from Butyrivibrio sp., assembly GCF_024699075.1. The sequence continues at coordinate 3,510 of NZ_JAILQF010000062.1, read as the reverse complement.
TTTCAGGATACTTAGTATCGCTGAATCCCAAAATATAATCATAGGAAACACCATAAAACTTGGACAGAGCATAAAGTAGTTCAATGCTCATATTTGTCTTGTTTGAAGGGCTTTCATGTTTGTTATAGGTGTTTCCACCGATATCAATCCCGGTTTTTTCTTTTATCTGCTTTACAAGCTGTAGGCCACTCATTCTATGGCCTATTTCTTCTTCATAATCTGTCTTAAGTTCATATAGGCGTTCTGCCGTAACCTTCTTGTTATACCAGTCTTTCTTGCTGTTTTCGCTCATGATTTATCTCTTTCTAAATTGTAAATGCAACATATAATTTGGCGTTATTACCTGTGTTTTGGAAGCGTCACGCTTATTGCATAATAATCGTGACATCTCGTCAGATAAATTGTATGACTTATCTGACAAAAATAGAAAGTTAAAAAAGAATAATACACGTTGTGTAAAGAGAAAAGATATGTTATTCTTGTACACAACGTGTATTTCAATTTTAGGGAGATTTTATGGACGATAAGGCTAAAAAGATAAAGGAACTGCGTGAAAGCACTGGCATGAATCGCAGGGAGTTTTGTGAGTACTTTGATATCCCTTATAGAACTGTCACGGAATGGGAACGTGATATGCGCCATGCTCCGGACTATGTAGTAAGGCTTTTGGAGTACTACATAAGAATGGAAAAGATGTTTAAAAAGGATGAGGACGATAAGATATAATTGGCGAGAACACTTGGCTGGAGGTAATTTGAAAAGTGAGCCTCCTTGCAATTTCGTCAGATAAATTATATAATATATCTGACGAAAGGCGCTCAAGATGAGAGAAAAATATCAGATTGAAATAGAAAAAAGAATAGAAGATGCTGATTTAGGGTATGCTTTTTCAGCGATAGATTTTGCTGATATTGCAGGTACTGACCCTACTAATAAAGCATTGTCTCGACTTGGTGAAGCTGGGACAATCAGAAGAGTCATAAAAGGAATATATGATAAGCCATTGTACAGCAAGCTGTTAGGAGAGTATAGTTCACCAAATATTGAAAAGGTAGCTCAGGCGCTTGCTAGGAAGTATAACTGGACAATTGCTCCTTCAGGAGAAACAGCTCTTAACTTCCTGCATTTATCAACACAAGTTCCTAATTCATGGAGCTATATAAGTGATGGCCCTTATCGTAAATATGATATTGGTTCTTATCAGGTCGAGTTTAAACACTGTGCTAATAAGGAAATATCAGGAAAAAGTTTCATAACGATTTCTGTTATTCAGGCGATTAAGTATATTGGAAAAGATAAAATACAACAGGAAGATAAAGAAAGATTATCAAAGGCGCTGTCTAGTTCAGATAAGGAGATTATTTTGCGAGAGGCAATAACAACGACAGCGTGGATATATAAAGTAATAAAGGAGATATGTAGTTAAGTGAAGAAAATTGCATTACTTGGTAGAGAAGACAGGGAAGTCCTTTTTTCTCGTACAGCAGAAAAAATGAAAATGCATCCTTCAATTGTAGAAAAAGATTTTTGGGTCTGTTTTATGCTGAACCATTTATTCCACGATTGCATGTACAAAGATGCATTTGTGTTTAAGGGAGGGACGAGTCTTTCAAAGTCTTATCATGTGATAGAACGCTTTTCAGAAGACATAGATCTGATTTTGGATTGGAGAAAGCTTACTAATGATACTGATCCTTGGGATGAAAGATCCAAGACCAAGCAGGACCAGTATAACAAAGAAATAAATTCACAAGCTGCAGTATTTTACAGAGAAGAACTGGTTCCGGCCTTGAATAAGGAATTGGCTTTAAAGCTAGGTGAGGGTGCTTGGGTTGAAGTTGATGACAATGATCCTATGGTTGTGAATTTTAGGTACCCAAGAGATTTTTCTATGGAATATTTAGTTCCTGTGGTTAGGCTGGAAATAGGGCCTTTGGCTGAATGGATGCCATCTCATGTGACGATAGTTGAGCCTTTTGCAGCCACAGAGTATCCAAATGCTTTTGAGCAGAGAACAACAGACATTCTGACAATAGATATAGAGAGGACTTTTTGGGAAAAACTTACCATACTGCATAAGATGGCTTACTTTCCACAAGGAAAGGTTCTGCCTAGAAGATATGCAAGGCATCTTTATGATGTTTACTGTATGGCAAATAGCTGGGTGAAGGATTCTGCATTTGCTCGAAAGGAATTACTCCAGAAAGACGTTGTGTTTAAGCAAAAGTTTTATTATGCCAAGAGTGCACATTATGAGACTGCAACACTAAAAGAAATAAAGCTGATTCCTGCGGATTATATTATGGATGAAGTAAGAGAAGATTATGCAGCCATGAAGAACATGATTTATGGAGCTTATCCCGATTTTGATAGTATCCTGACCTATCTTGATGAATTAGAGGATGAGATTCATAATCTGTAAGCGCAACAGCACCGCTTATGCCTTCATCGAGACCATCTTCGTGTCCGATATCATAGCTTATTTTGCATTAAGTGCATCTGTTTTTGCAACATCTGTATCTGAATATGGAAAAGCTGTGTAGGTTCCTATATGATCAGGGGAGATCCGAATCTGATATTTGGATTGCTGGGCTAAGCCTATACCCGTCAGGAGGAATCATTTTGAAAAAGGTAAAAGCTTTATTTTTAATAATTCTGACAGTAGCTGTTTTGATAACTGCTGCCTATCCTGCGCACGCTTTTGATAAGGATATCCTTATTTCAGATTATGTAGAGGAGTTCTCCTTAAAATCCAAATCCGGAGGTGCGTCCAGATATGGCGACTGTTGTATTGGCTTTTGAGGACATTTGAAGATATGGAAGAGAGCGCTGAAGAAGAAACAGATACTGAAGGCGAAGAAGCAGAAACATCTGAGGATCAGAACGAGGCAGACTACACTCAGGTCTGCGCTATTTTTTACGTGAAATGTGATGCCTGTATTCCCTGTCTCTGAACTGTTTTGGTGTTACCCCGTTCTTTTTGCGGAAGGCCTCCGTGAAGTGACTCTGTGAGCCAAAAGCTAGGAAGCTGCTTATCTCGGCGCAGGAATAATCAGAATTCTTTAGCATATTTTCGGCAACTTCCAGTCGCCTTTTTAGTATATACTCAGATACTGAGAGCCCGGTTTCTTTTTTAAACAATACCGAGAGATAGCTTGTGTTTAATCCTACATGAGATGCAAGCTGATCAAGCAGGATCTTTTCTTGAAGGTGCTGGTCTATATAATCCAGGCATCTTGAAACATGTTTGGATATTATGTTTCTCTTTTTCAAGTTCTGCATGCATTTGGTGAAATAGGATACCATCTCGTAATGAAGGTCAAGAACCTCATCTACTGATACGCATTTGTTCATGTTATAGATGTAAAGGTCACTGGTGTTATATGCTGTTTCTGAGTCAAGGCCGCCTTCTATGGCAAATCTCGTCATGAGAGTAGCGTTACAGATAAAAAGATATTTCATATTGGTCACAGGGTCGTCGGCTAGCTTTGAGTTTCTGGCACCCTGAAG
>NZ_JAILQF010000483.1 GCF_024699075.1 Butyrivibrio sp. | reverse complement strand
CTGGGGGGTAAAGTTGATTCGCCTCGAAAATCAACTATTGATGCGCTGGAAGATGCGCTTTCGGTTTCTTTCGCACGGGCAGATATGCGAAGTGAGATATCTATCGGCAATCAGGACTTTGCTGCGATAATAGAGAACAATTATTTTTATGTAGATAAAACTGAGTTTATTAAGAGTTGGTGGGAAAGCGGTGATGTGGTCACACTTATTACAAGACCTAGAAGATTTGGTAAGACTCTTAATCTCAGTATGATGGAACATTTTTTTTCTAATAAATATCATGATGGAGTGAACCTGTTCAAAAACCTTGATATATGGAAACATAGAGAGTATCAAAAACTGGCAAATCAGTATCCTGTCATATTTCTGAGTTTTGCTTCTGTAAAGGGAACGTCTTTTGAAACAGCAAGGCAGCAGATCATACAGCAGATAGTGGGATTATACAGAAACTATAATCATATTCTTGATGCACCTTTTATCACGCAGATGGATAGAAGTTTTTGGAACATAGTAAGTTATGACATGAACGATGCAATAGCTACTGATGCTATAAGGTTTCTGTGTGAGATACTCTTTAAGTACTATGAGAGGAAAGTACTGATATTTATGGATGAGTACGATACTCCCATACAAGAGGCCTACGTCGATGGCTTTTGGAATGAAATGACTGGGTTTGTTCGAAACCTTTTTAATGCTACATTTAAGACTAATAGGTATCTTGAGAGGGCGATACTTACCGGCATTACCAGAATAAGTAAAGAATCAATTTTCTCTGATCTTAATAACCTGAAAGTGGATACCATTACTAATGCAAGGTATGAAAGTGATTTTGGATTTACAGAGAAAGAAGTCAAAGAAGCGCTTAGTAATTATGATATGGAAGATTCCTTTTCAGATGTGAAAAAATGGTATGACGGCTTCAGGATAGGATCTAAAGCTGATATTTATAATCCGTGGTCTGTTACACAGTATCTGGACTCAGGAAAACTTGATGATTATTGGGCCAACACCAGTGAGAACTCTTTGGTTGATAAACTTATAAAAGAAAGCGGAGTAAACGTTAAGACTGCCGTAGAGAGTTTACTGAAGGGAGAAGCTGTTGAAGCTTTAATCGATGATGAAATAGTCTTTAATCTGATAGACAAAAACGAATCCGGAATTTTTAGCCTTCTATTGGCAGCAGGTTATCTAAGAGTTGTAGACGTATTGCAGGAGCAGGGCGTCAGAAAGAAATACAGCGTGGCCCTTACAAATCTCGAAGTGAAGCATACGTTTGACGATATGATAAAGAGGTGGTTTGAAGGTGATAACGTCGGATACAATGACTTCATCAAGGCACTTTTACAAAATGATGTTAAGTACATGAATAGATTCATGAATGATATAGCGCTTAATACGTTTTCTGTTTTTGATGTAGGTAAGGGAGTGTCTAATAGGCATGAGCCTGAAAGATTTTATCACGGCTTTGTTTTAGGCCTTATGGTGGATCTGGCTGATAAATATCTGATAACTTCTAATAGAGAGAGTGGCTTTGGCAGGTACGATGTGTGTCTTGAACCTAAGGAAAAAAGAGATCCTGCATATGTAATTGAGTTTAAGGTCCACGATTCTGAAGATGAAAAGGATCTTCAGGAGACAGTAAAGAAGGCTCTTAAACAGATTGAAGATAAGAACTATGATGCGGCTTTGATATCAAGAGGTGTTAATAAGGATAGGATATTCCATTACGGGTTCGCATTTGAGGGTAAACAGGTTTTGATTGGATAATCCCTGTGTGCAAGATACGCATTGATGTCATTTCGGTACTATATAGCGTAACAAAATAATTGGAATAACATAAAAATAGTGATATAATAAAATATATACACATATTTAGGAAATGCAAAGTACTACTGAACTTTGACAAGTTCATGCTTTACATTAGGGATGTTGTGTAGTGTTGGAACTCACAATGATTATGACGTATGGGTGGAAGATGGTGTGACAACGTGGGCGAAGAAGTATTGGATTGGTATATGAAGAGTTAGGAATAGAATTGGATTCTATTTAGATAAAATAATTGGTATTGATAAGGATGGGAACTCCCGATGTAAGGTATGGAACTTATGTCGGGAGTTTTGTTTTTCAATACGAAAGGGTAGCGATGAAAGCACTAATTCTTAATTCTGGAATGGGAAGAAGGATGGGGGAGATTACAAATAATCTTCCCAAGTGTTTAGTGCAATTAAATGATAAAGAAACTATATTATCAAGACAACTACACCAATTATCTGAGATTGGAATTGAAGAAGTAATTATAACTACTGGTTACAAATCAGATGAGTTAGTTAGCTACTGTAATAATCTTAAGTTATCAATAGATATTAAATATATTTTCAATGATAAGTATTCTGAAACCAACTATATTTATTCAATGTATCTGGCAAGAGGAGAGTTGGATGAAGATATTGTTTTGATGCATGGAGATCTTGTTTTCGAGAATGCTGTATTAGACAAGGTGGCATTTAGTAAAGATAGTTGTGTAGCAGTGAGTTCGACATCAGACTTGCCGGAAAAAGATTTTAAGGCAGTTTTATTGGATGGAAGAGTTCGTAAGATAAGCATTAAAGATTTTGATAGAGCTATTGCACTCCAACCATTATATAAGCTTACAAAGAAAGATATAAAAACTTGGATAAAAGAAATAGAGAAGTTTTGTGAAGCTGGAAATACCAGTTGCTATGCTGAAGATGCATTAAATGAATGTAGTGATCAAATAAATATTAAACCTATAGATATAAAGAAATTCATATGTAAAGAAGTAGATAATGCTGAAGATCTTACAGCTATAAAAGATACTTTGTTGAGTCTTCCCTGTAGAAATGTATATATGTGCTTTTCGACAGATATAGTACATAGCGGGCACTTGTCAATCATAAAGAGAGCAAAAAGACTTGGAAAAGTAACAATTGGAGTTCTTTCTGATGAAGCTATTTCTAAGTATAAACGATTTCCGTTACTTCCTTATTCGGAACGTAAAGAAATGTTTGAAAATATACAGGGAGTAGACAGAGTAGTATGCCAAGACAAACTAAGCTATAAGGAAAATTTGATCAAGTACAAACCTGAAATAGTAGTACATGGCGATGATTGGATACAAGGAATACAGCAAAATATTAGAACTGAAGTTATTGACTTAATACAGGCTTATGGTGGCGAACTTGTAGAATACCCATATTCAGACAAACCGCAATATCGAGAATATGAGAAAAGAGCCAGGCAGATGCTCGGTACATCTGATATGAGAAGAGCACGTCTATGCAGAGCGCTTGAATCAAAAAACTCAGTTATTGCAATGGAAGCACATAACGGATTAACAGGATTATTAGTTGAAAATACTAAAGTTGAAGAAAATGGTGGAATAAGACAATTTGACGCCATGTGGGTCAGTTCTTTATGCGATTCAACTTCAAAAGGTAAGCCGGATATAGAGGTTGTTGATCTGACATCTCGTTTACAAACTATAAATGAGATTTGTGAGGTTACGACCAAACCTATAATTTTTGACGGTGATACAGGTGGTTTACCGGAACATTTCTCTTATACAGTACGAACATTGGAACGAATGGGCGTTTCAATGGTGATAATTGAAGATAAAAAAGGACTTAAGAAAAATTCGCTTTTTGGTAATGAAGTAGAGCAGACACAGTGTTCGATTGAAGAATTTTGCGTAAAGATTGCAGCAGGGAAAAAAGCTCAGAAGACAGATGACTTTATGATATGTGCAAGAATAGAGAGCCTGATTCTTGAAAAAGGTATGGAGGACGCACTTAACAGAGCATTTGCTTTTAGAGATGCTGGGGCAGATGCAATTATGATTCATAGCAGAAAGAAAGATCCCAAAGAAATCTTTGAATTTGCTGAGGCTTTTCGTAAAGAAGACACTGCAACACCATTAGTGGTAGTTCCGACTTCTTTCAATGAAGTTACTGATGAACAGTTGGAAGCAGTTGGTTTTAATATCATTATTTATGCAAATCACTTTACTAGAGCTGAAGTGCCTGCAAT
>NZ_JAILQF010000473.1 GCF_024699075.1 Butyrivibrio sp. | reverse complement strand
TGTCCATTATGGACTACCTCCTGTGATTTTACTTTGGTTGGCGAACCGTAAGTAATTCTATCACGGGAGGTTTTCTACTGTAAGCTAAAGCAGCTGTTGTCCCCCTGCATAGCAGGGGGTTTATTAAAAGATGCTACACAAAGCAAAAGAAGGTCTTCACGTAGAAGACCTTCTTTTAATGTAGGGTGCGTTTGGAGTCGCACGTTTTGTGGATTTCTATTTTTAAATCGCGTGGAGGGGTTTTGCGACTTAAAGCATGTTTATTAAACAATAGATACACTATAGTTTTTAAACCTTAAATATAGTTTAAATATATTTATAAATTTTATCGATCATCCGCCAAAGGAAAAACCTGATCCGCTTCCCTGTGAACCCTGCTGATTTCCAGGCATCTGCTGAGACCCTGATCCCTGCTCAGGCATTGTCTGCTCGGACTCAGAACTCTGTCCGGACTCTGATCCTGACTGTCCTGGCAATCCATATTCATAGGTCTGGCTTTCTTCGCTTTCACTGGATGAAGAGCTTGTAAGCTCAGATGCATTATCAAGTGTTACTTCAAGATCAACATACTGATACTGTCCGTCTACTCTTCTAAGAACAGTTACTGTAACTTTATCACCTTCTGCATAGTAAGACATGATGCTTGTAAGATCTGATGCAGAGGTAATGTCATTACCGTCAAATGATGTTATAAGATCACCAACTTCTATACCTGCCTTTTCTGCAGCACTTCCTTCACTTACAGCAGCAACATAGGCACCATCTATTCCTGTAGGGGTCATTACTGATACACCCAGAGCACCTTTTTCTGTTTCAGCTACAGTGATCTTGGTCTCTTCATTCATAAGGTCATTGATAAGATCTATTACATCAGAAATTGGAATAGCAAATCCCATACCTTCAACTGTTGTAGCACCGATCTTACTTGATGTAACACCGATAACTTCTCCGTTTGAGTTAAGAAGGGCTCCTCCTGAATTACCTGGATTTATAGCTGCATCAGTCTGGATGAATGTATTGGTCTCTCCGTCTTCTGTCTCTATCTCTCTATCAAGTGCACTTATTACACCTGTTGTAACTGACTGTCCATATCCGAGTGCATTACCTATTGCTATAGCACTTTCACCAACAGTAAGTGCATCAGAATCTCCAAGTGTTGCAATGCTTATAGAGCTAAGCGTATCTTCAGAAAGATCCTCAAGTTCTACTGCAATTACTGCTATATCAACAGATGACTCTGTTCCCTTAAGGTATGCTGTAGCTGTGCTTCCATCTACAAATGATACTTCCATGGAATTAGCACCTTCTACTACGTGATTATTAGTAACTATAATAAGCTCTGTATCACTCTTGGCTATAATGATTCCGGATCCTGCGCCTTCAGATTCTTCCTGATAGGACTGTCCGAAGAAATCTGTTGTTGTAGTTGTTGCTGTAACATTTATAGATACAATTGATGGCATTGCAGCTGCAACTACGCTAGTAACATCTGTTGTCACTACCTGAGTATTACTTGTTGTTGTAACCTTGATCTGTGAATCAGAAGAATCACTGTCTGTCTGTGTTGATGCTATGCTGTATGAAGCAGTAGAGGTATCATTAAGTGAAAGTGATGTAAAGTTCTGTGCTCCATATATTCCAGCTCCTGTGCAAACTCCAAAAACTGCTGCAAGTGCAATTGCTCCGACAACCTTACCTGCCTTTTTACCTTTTGCCTTTGTTTTCTTCTTTGCTTTCTTATCTGTTGTATTTGCTTTTCTTATTTCAGACTCGTTAGCATGTACATTTTCTGTAAAAATATTGTCTGAGCTCTTTACAGGTTCATTATTGTTACCTGCATTAAACTCATTCAAATTCTCATTCTCGTTCATATCTCTACCTCTTTCTGAGCCCCTTCGGCCCTTTTAAACTTCATTTAATTATTTGATTTTCAAAAAAGGTTTTATCTGCTTTGTTTTTATGATTTTAGTTTAGAATTCAATTGTGATGAAATTGTGTTTTAATTATGCTCAAATTGTGTTTACTTTCTAATAAAAAAATAAATACTATTTTCTTTTTGGTTAATAATTATGAGGGAAAAGAGGTCAGAGTTAAATTTCAGTTTCTGAATCATCGCATATGATATAGTCACAAATAAATAGACGTTCTATCGATAGATGATAAAGTTTATGTCACGTAAAAAAGTGCTAAACCACTTTTCATCTGTGATTTAGCACTGTATTTGCAGTTATTATTTAGAAGTACATACGCATCAATAGCATCTATGCTATTATTTACGTACCCATCTCTGGAATGTATAGCAGTTATCGAAGTAGTACTGCTCATCGCTTTCATCTGCAAGCTCCCACTCAGGATCTTTTTCCAGATTAGGGAAGTATGCATCTGCGGTAAACTCTCTGTCAACCTTAGTCACAATGCAGGTATCTACATAAGGAAGGAGCTGATCATAAACACTTGATCCTCCAATTACATATACATCATTGGTATCATATTCCGATGCTATCTTAAGTACATCTTCAACACTTCTTGCCATAATTGCAGTTCCTGTTGAAGTACTTTTTACCGTATAATCAGGATTTGCAGAGAGAATAATATTAACTCTTTGATCAAGCGGCAGGCTGTTAGGGAAGGTTGAAAGGGTTTTTCTTCCAAGTATTACGACTTTATTTTTAGTCTCATTACGGAACATTTTGTGATCAGCCGGGATGCTGATAAGAAGGTTCCCGCCATATCCTATTGCCCAGTTATTGTCTACTGCTACGATTGCTTTCATATAAATGTTGTCCCCTTTTCTATATTATAGGCCAATTGAGAACACCTTCTGTGCCTGGCCAATTTACCTACAGATTCAATTTTTTACGCTCAAGAAATCATTAGTTTTTACTAAGTCCTCTTGAGGCATTTCTATTCTGAAAATACTCTTTAAATTTATCTATATCCAGAGGCTTTGAATAATAATAGCCTTGTATAGAATGACAGCCAAGCTTTTTAAGCGCCTCAACCTGATCTTCAGACTCTATGCCTTCTGCTACAACAAAAATTCCTATTGTTGTGAACATGCGCATAAGAGCACTGACCATCTGGAAGCTCTTCTCATTATCAGGAAATCCATGGGTGAAGATTCCTCTGTCAATCTTGACTGTATCAAACTGGAGTCTCTGAATTGCAACAAGGTTTGAATATGAGCTTCCAAAATCATCCATGGATACTGTAGCCCCAAGATCATGTATTCTGTCAATGATCTCGGAAATATCGCTCTCGTTATTGTATGCCATAGACTCTGTAATTTCAAACTCTATCCATTGGATAGGAGGATTGATCTCTCTTATGATCTGCTCATATCTTTCGAAATTGTCAGTATTAAGGATGCTGTACTTGGATATGTTAACAGATATCCTGAATGGTTCATTGCCATCATCTATCCATTTCTTTATAAACAGGCATGTCTCTCTAAACATAAACAGATCGACTCTTGCTATCATCCTGTTTCTTTCAAAAACAGGTATAAAGTAAACAGGTCTTAATATAGTTCCATCATTTCTGCGCCATCTTATAAGAGATTCTGCTCCTGTAACCTTGCCTGTCTGCGGATCTACCTTGGGCTGTAAGAACAGTTCCATTTCCTTGTTTACAAGGGCTTTTTCAAGCTTGTTCTCCATAGTCTTTTCGACACGCATTTTGTCCTTACACATCTCTGTATATATCCAGCAATCAGATGCAATATCATAGGAAGCCGCTGAATTGCGATAAGCAATTCTGGCAAGATCCAGTATTGCCTTAAAGTTATCATCACCTGTATTTATCGGGCATGCAGAAAATTCTGTTCTAAGGGATAAAGACTTAAACTTTTCTCTTACAACTTTATCAAGTCCTTCGCGAAGCTGTGAGCACTTACGTCTTACATCCTGAGCATTCATATCACTTTTTATAAGCATAGCAAAGCTCGACTGGCCAAGTGCAGCCTGGTATTCGCCATCCAAAAGTGCCAGCTGGTTCTGTTCATACACATCCTTTAGAAGTATGTTTCCATTTTCCCAGCCTATGACCTCATTTACTGCCTTGAAGCTTACAAGATTCATATACAATATCCAGTATTTATCCAGCTCTTCTTCATTTATTTCTGAGAACTTCTCACTTAGATAAGCAACTGAATTGCCGCCTGTTACCGCATCCACATAAGCAAGTTTCTTAAGTTTTCTAAGGTTCATCTCTCCTCTTATCTCGCGGAATGATTTGAGAAGAACGATCAAAGAAATCGTCAACAAAAATACGCTGTATCCAATTCTTGAATATCTGGTATTACCTGCTTCATATATAAAACGATAACGCACAACGCTGCGTATAGCTACTCCTACAAAGAAAATTGTTCCAAGATTAGAAGCAAAAAAATACTTATCTTCTGTTATAAGAAATTCTCTTATCTGAAGTACCAAAAGGAAAAGAAGTATAACAAACAGATAGGCTAAAATAATCCTGAATCCGGATGAGATATGCACTATCCCAAACGCATATAAAGCTACAACCAAGGCCATAATAGCAATATAGATACATAGAAGTACCTGTATCAGCTTTTTGCCCCTATTCAGATATTCCATAAAAAACATTAAAAGATAAATAGGAAGTATCAAAAGGAGAAAGAAGGCAACAGCATATCTTGCAGAAACTGAACTGCTGACAAACTGAGGCAGATTAGAATCAACCAAAAACCAGATTCCTGAAAGTATCGAAATAACCGACATATAAGCAGCCGGATTCTTCATTGATTCTATATTATATTTGAACAAAAATCCGGTTGAAATAGCCAGAATGATCCCGACTATAATGAACATCAGTCCAGTCAGGAAAGCGCTCATATTCTTAATAAATATCTCATTATTAAGATCATTATGCTGACCAAATAGAGCGTATGAAAAATAAAAACGTATATTTTTGGATGTGGGATTTTTAATTTCCAGAGTGAGCATTTTGCCTTGGGCAAACATAGGAATATTTATAACAAACCATGAATTCCCGATTTCCTTGCCAAGTACATCGTCTGTTCCTTTTCCAAAGTCGCCAAGAAATGTACCATTGGCATATACAGCTACATATAATCTTGGGTCATATATAGCTATAGCTTCATCAGGTGATACGGCATATGGAAGTGAATGATACAAATAGACAGTTTCTCCGGGGCCAACATTTATATAATCTCCGCTTAAAGGCTTACCTTCCGGATCATCCTGCCATTTTTCTGAAAAATAATCAGTGTAAGTATAATGCAAACGAAAATCATCCACCGGATCTAAAGATGCATAGATAAAGACTCCCGCGGTTAATAGAATCAGGATTGAAGCAACAATCCTGGTCATTATATACTTCTTTTTCAGAAATTCTTTCATTTACATACGTTAAAGACCAGTTAACAATCAAAATTCACGATACATTTAATAAAGCCATGATCTTGACTCTGACTTTGTCAAATAGCTATCGGTATATCCTTGAACTGATCTCCTGCCACCTCATAGTTTTCTACTGACACATCATTTCTTGTAAAGTCATAGAAATCCTTAATCTCCGGATTTAAATGGAAAGTTGGAGCCGGTAAAGGTTTTCTTTCAATAAGTTCTTTGATATAAGGGATATGTCTGTCATAAATATGACAGTCTGCAATAACATGAAGAAGCTTACCAACCTTCATGCCACATACCTGCGCAAGCATGTGAACAAGCGAAGAATACTGGACAATATTCCAGTTATTGGCAGCAAGCATATCCTGAGAACGCTGATTAAGGACTGCGTTCAAAACAAGCCTTCCATCACTGCTATCCTGGGTTACGTTATAGGTCATGCTGTATGCACATGGCTCAAGATGCATATCTGAAAGCTCTGATACATTCCAGGTAGTAGTCATAATACGGCGTGAGAAAGGATTTATCTTAAGATCATAGATTACCTTGTTCATCTGATCCATTGTTGCAAGCTTTGATGCCCTGTCATAGACAATATCAGGCTCGCCAAGTCTTTCATATGCATCAGTTCCGGGAACAAGGCGCTCTTTTATAGGCAAAACTCCCGGGCCAGGTACATATTTATACATTACCAGATCACCCTTGTTTTCCTTTTTCCAGGTAGGAAAAGCCTTATCAAGTCCTTCTTCTGTAACGCCTTTATAGGAGTACTTTTCTGCGATCTGCCAGCCGTAAGCCTTACCGATAGAGCCGCTTTCATCAGCCCATTCATCCCAGATCGCGCCTTTTAAATTCTTTATATTGGAAGATTTCTTCTGATATATCCAGAGTACTTCGTCTGTAGCTGTCTTAATTCCTGTTTTACGAAGAGTCATAAGCGGAAATTCCTTGGACAGATCATAAGTATGCGCCTGACCAAAGATCTTGATAGTATATGCACTTGTACCATCCGGCCAATGAGGGCGGACAGCCTGACCCTCAGTAGTAGTTCCATTAGTCAGGATATCATTACACATCTCAATAAAGTATTCGTCTGCTTTAGACATATAGAATCCCCCGTAGAATTTAATACTCCACCAGATTTCGGAGTTGTACCGTTTATCATTATAATCTATAACTACATATAATTATAGGCAAAAAAATACCAAAATATGTCATTTTCAATCTAATATATCAGATAATATTTTAGTATATGAATAGCACGAACTCCTCGGCAATTAAATTGCCGGGAGCTGCGCTTAACCTTATAAATCAGTGATCATTTGTCATATTTATCGCACAAAGCATTGATCTGATCAGCAAACTTAGCCTTATCCTTATTGCTTATTCCGCTGACCTTGGCGATAACAGCAACCAGTCTTGCACCTGCTGCCTTAAGTCTTGCATATACATCAGATACATTTTCTGCCCCCTTCTTCTGTACAGGTACAGGAACGCCTTCTTTTTCAAATGTACCTGATACAAGGTCAAATACTGTTCCGCTGTAAGGGGCATAAGTATCATAACCAAATTCGTTTTTAAGATACTGGGCAAAAGAAATTGTAACTGAATCTTCTCCATGTACGATGAAAACTTTCCTTGGCCTTTTCTTAGTAAATCCATTGATCCATGCTGTAAGGCCGTCTTTGTCGGCATGGCCTGAAAGACCCTCTAGCTTAGTGATCTCAGCCTTTACATCTATTTCTTCACCAAAGAGCTTAACCCTTTGAGCACCATCAATTATTGATCTTCCAAGTGTTCCAACTGATTGATATCCTACAAAAAGTATAGTACTTTCAGGACGCCACAGATTATGCTTTAAGTGATGCTTGATACGACCTGCATCACACATGCCGGAGGCAGCAAGTATTACCTTTGGCTTATCATCAAAGTTTATTGCAACAGATTCTTCCTGCGTTATTGAAAGTCTGAGTCCGTGGAAAGATATTGGATTTATGCCTTTTTTGACATATTCCATTGCTTCCTCATCATAGCAGGCATACTGGTGATCTGCAAAAAGCTGCGTAGCACTTACTGCCATAGGGCTGTCTACAAACACTTCAAAATCATCTACAGCAGTTACCAGGTGATCATGCTTGATCTGACGAAGGAAATATAGCATCTCCTGTGTTCTTCCTATAGCAAAGGACGGAATTACTACATTGCCTCCTCTTGCAAAGGTTTTGTTCAGGACTTCTGCAAGACTCTTAACATAGTCAGGTCTTTCTGTAGTATGAAGTCTGTCACCATAGGTTGACTCCATAACAACATAGTCTGCTTCTTCTGTATATTTGGGATCTCTTATAAGAGGCTGGCGCATATTGCCTATATCTCCGGAAAAGACGATCTTGCGCTCCTGGCCTTTTTCGGATATCCAGACTTCTATGCTGGAGCTTCCAAGAAGATGACCTATATCTGTAAATCTTATCTTAATACCATCACATACATCAATCACCGTGTCATATTCACAGGGAATAAACTGATGGATAGCACCCTCTGCATCCTCCATTATGTATAAAGGCTCAGTATTCTCAAATTTGCTGTTACGTTTTGCCTTTCTCCTTCGCCACTCTGCTTCCTGCATCTGAATATGCGCGCAGTCTCTTAACATGATGTCACAAAGATCAGCTGTTGCTTCGGTTGCATATATCTTCCCTCTGAATCCATTAGCATATAAAAGAGGAATATAACCACTATGATCTACATGAGCATGTGTGAGAAATACATAGTCTACAAGGGCAGGCGCAACCGGAAGTGGTTCGTTTTCAAAAACGTCGCGTCCCTGCTCCATTCCATAATCTATGAGGATTGTCTTGCCGCATGCCTGCAAACAGTGACAGCTTCCTGTAACCTCGTGATCAGCACCTACAAATGTTAGTTTCATAAGCCAGGCCTCCTTGCGATGATGTTTTTTATACCTTTATCATATCAGAAAAATGAAATTGTCGCAGACAATCACTATTAATTTTGATTAATTTGATTTTGACTAATTTTTAAAAAAATCGTTGACAACAGTTTCTAATTGAGTTATTATCATACATGTCGCTGAGGCAAACGCCAAAGGGCAAACTTAATAAATGCGATAGTGGCGTAGTTGGTAACGCGCGACCTTGCCAAGGTCGAGACCGCGGGTTCGAGCCCCGTCTATCGCTCGCATAAAACGAAAAGCACATCCTAAAGGATGTGCTTTTTGTCAGTTCTAAGATCAAGATTCTCTCTTACCCTGTCCATCTTGATACAGCGAGAAGCATACTCACAGGGCTTGACAATAAAGTCAAAGGCTGCGACCTCGTAGCCATTAACAGCTACGTTGGCCATATTGGTAACAAAGATAAGGAGAGTGTCTGTATCAACTTTTCTAAGCTTTCTGGCAGCCTCCATCCCATCCATATGCGGCATCTGTACATCCATAAAAACAAGATCATAATTGGGCTGATAATTGGTAAGAAATGTAATAGCATTTTGGAATTCAAAGATTTCAAAATGCTCATTGTACTCTTCCCCGTACTTATCTAAAAGTGCAGTAAGATTCTCTATATCTTTGTGCTCATCTTCTACAATTGCTACTTTGATCATTTATCAGCCTTTCTGCTCCAAATAGTCTCTGATTTTAACACGTAATGATGTATGCGTCAAAAGAAACTTTTGATACCTACACCATTATATACAAAAAACATATATCAAAAATAATCATTGAATTATGCTTATAGATATTCGCTCCTGCTATCAACAATTATACGATATACCGATCTTTTATCAAAACACGTAAAAATCATCTTACTTATACACTTTTATTATTTTTAAGGCGTTAACTTTTTTTAAAAAAATCCGATAGATTCTATACAATTTGGGATTTTTCACTATCTAATAAGTTATTTTAATTACAATCCGGAGGTATTACTATGGCCAAAAAAGAAAAGTTTAAAGTTCCTGATGATGGTTTTAAGATAAGCATAAAGGATAGTATTAAAACCAAGCTTATCGGTATTATGGTAATGGTTGCCGCTATTCCTCTTATCATTTCCATAGTTATAAGCTATAACACATCTACAAATACTGCCAAAAATGATGCACTTGAACTTCTTGATGCAAATGCAAATTTTGTAACATCAGAATTTAGTTCAATTATCCAAAAAAATGTTATCTCAATGGAAACCTTCGCTACGTCCCCAAGTACTATCACATATTTAAATAATTATGGGACTGCCAGTGCAGCAATACCTGATTCAGCTATACTTACACAGATGTCTCTTATTAATGAGAACATAGGTGATGGAAATGACAGTTGTATTCTGGCGCTTCCAAGTGGCGAACAGGTGCTCAGAACTGACGATCAGGAGCTTGTAAATATATCTGACAGAGACTATTTTATAAAATGTACAACTAATAAAGAGCTTGCTGTTTCAGATATCATAGTAAGTAAGACAACAGGAAACCGTATAACTATCATAATCGTGCCTGTCCTTGATGATCAGACCGGCGAACTCATAGGTACTATTCAAAGAAGCTATGATCTTAACAACATGCATGAGTTCCTTTCAGAAAATATTGATGATGGCTATATCACAGATACTACAGGTATAGTAGCAGCCCATGCTACTCATGAGATCACAACTGATGATGAGCCCGAAGATCACAGCGATTCACCTTTCATGACTTCTACAGAAACAAGTGGAATGTATGAAAGTACTGCCAGCGGGTCTCTTGCGTATGTATCCTGGATGAGAGAGCCTGTAACAGGCTATACGATAGCTGTATGTGAAAAGGCAAGCCTTGTAATGGCAGATGCAAGAAAATCTGCTATGACAATCGTAGTAGTAGGTATTGTTCTTATCATAATTGCAGTTGCAATATCCGTTTATATGTCACAGAGCTTTGCTGCTCCAATTAAAGCTGTAGGTCAGTCACTTACATCACTTGCTGATGGCAAATTTGTAAAGGTCACAAAGTATACTGATAGAAAAGATGAATTTGGAGCTATTTCCAATTCGACTAACTCTGTTATCGATACTCTTGACCATATCGTATCAGAGATAAAGTCATCCTCTGTAAATCTAAAGTCATCCTCCGGAGAATTATCAGATATGGCTGACCAGATCTCCAAAACAGCAGAAGATGTTTCTAATGCAGTTATGGAAATAGCATCAGGCGCTACCCAGCAGGCAGATGAGATCCAGCAGGCATCAGACAACGTAGGTCTTATTGGAGACGCAGTTGGTAATGTACAGACATCAACAGAAGATCTGTCTGCTCTTGCAGATAAGATGAAGGAAGCTTCAGAAGTATCAAGCACCTCTCTTGCTTCACTTCAGGAGTCTTCTACTGAGATGACCTCCAAGATTGATGAAATATCTAATACAATTCAAAGAACCCAGAATGCTGTTACCTCTATCAGCGAGAAGGTTGAAGGAATTACATCTATAGCAACCCAGACCAATCTTCTGTCTCTTAATGCTTCAATAGAAGCAGCAAGAGCAGGCGAAGCAGGTAAGGGCTTTGCAGTTGTTGCTGAAGAAATCGGAAAACTTGCAGACGATTCCAAGCAAATGGCTGATGATATCAGAAAAGAAATGGATGTACTTCTTGAACAAAGTAGTGCCGCTGTTAAAGCTGCTGAAGATGTAAAGCAGGGCAATACTGATCAGCAGATTGCTCTTGGTGAAACGCTCGAAGCAGTCAACGGTATGCTGGCAGATATAAATGGAACCGTAAGCGGTGTACAGCTTATATCTGATGGAGCAAACACCTGCGAATCCTCTAAGAATTCCGTTGTCGATACAATGAGCGCTCTTTCAGCCATATCCGAAGAAAATGCAGCATCCTCCGAAGAAACAGGTGCTTCCATGCAGGAGCTCTCTGCAACAGTTACAACTCTTGCAGGCTCTGCCAACGACCTGAAAGATATCGCCGAAAAACTCAACGAAGAAATGCAGTTCTTCAAAACAGAGTCCAACTAACACAATCCCCCACGCTCACCATTAAGCGTGGGGGTATTATTTTGCCTGAATATATACACTCAGCACTCGCTCCCATACAGGCGGTAGATCAGTCATCTGCTCGCTTCTTTCGCCGAAATGAGGACGCCTGATATTTTTCCTATATGCCGCGCGCCACATGTTTGAGATCCTGTGCTTAGGGCTGAGTAGTTTAGAATTCAGGCAAAATGATACCCCGTGTCTATTTCACGACTACTTTGTTTCGGCCGGTTTCTTTGGCTTCGTAAAGGGCTTCGTCGATGCGCTTGTAGACTGAGTCCATTGTGTCATTTTTGTTTATCATTGTAAGACCTATGCTGACTGTGATGTGGCCGACTTCTTTAAACTCTATTTTTTCTACGCCTGTTCTTATCCTTTCGCAGAATTCTTTGGCTTCTTCTAATGATATGTCAGGTTTGATGCCTACGAATTCTTCACCTCCCCAGCGACCTATTATATCAGCCTGGGTGAAGAGATATTTAACTTTGGCAACACCATCTTTAAGGACCATATCGCCGGCATCATGACCATAGGTATCATTTACACGTTTGAAATAATCTATATCAACCATCATGACAGCAATACTTCTGTACCTTGATCTGTTTTCCAGGAACTGGTTCATATAGTGATTTAATGCTCTTCTGTTATAAACCTGTGTCAGCTCATCAAGGCTTGCAACTTTAAAGAGCTTTTCATTGGCCAGTCTTAAGTCTTCAGTCGTGGATTCAAGAAAGTTAACAAGGCGAACTGATAATGGCACAAATCCGTCTTCAGATTCTTCCTCTTTACCATTTGTATATTTACTATCAAATGAGTATTTAGGAATGTCACTTTTGGAAGGAAGATTTCCTTCTCTCATTCCAACCACAACGCAGGAAGCATTCAAAAATCCCCTGAGTCCGTCAGCGTGAAGTATCTCACCATAGCCGCTCGCCCACGTAGCTGCAGGAAGTACACTTGTATAAAAATCAAACTCAAGCTCGGCCATTTCATCACCCATCAACATTCTCCTACTCATACAGACATAGATAAGAACAGCTTCAGGTGCAAATTCCGAAAGCTTTACCGCATTTCTTCCAGACTCTTCAAGCAGAAAATCGGTTGTTGAATAGCTTAAAGAGACAGAGCTTCCCTGTGGTATCTGGGTAGCAAAAGCAAGCGCTCCATCATCTCTGTATTCAAGCGCTACTCTTGCAAGAGGCATTCCATTTTCTTTTATATAAAAGGGGAAAGAACTGGTATTTTCAAAAAAATATTCATTCATACCAATTCCAAGATGATCCTTGTATACAGAAAATGCGGGTTTATTATCTATTTCATAGACAATGCCCTTATTATCAGACTTTGTTACTATAAGCTCTTTACCAAGGGATTTAAAACCAAGATTATAATAATGTTCTATATGCAGATCACTGCCACTAAAGGCAACCGTAAGTACTGCCCTGTTATATATCTTTTTGCCAACAAAGATTTTGGATTTATCGTCGCCCATTTTCTGAGTTCCGGCAAGCGCACCAAAAACAACAATATCCTTGTTATAATTATCTATCCTGTCAATAAATGTTTCAGGGCAAAGGTCAAAAGCAGAAGACATCATAAGTACGCCTTTTAAATCTTCTATCTTTTTAAGGCGCCTTACATACTCTTCACCTGCTTCATAAGTTGTAACCCCCTTAGAGCAGTCAAATACATCTATTTGAAAATCTGCTTTGTCCAAAAATATAACACAGCAGACTACAACTTCTATAGAATGAGTTTCACGGCTGAGTGCTCCATGACATGTCATTCCGAATATCTCAAGGTCAGGAAGCTTATCATTTAGTAAATTAAGATCATTTTGAATAACTGTTTCATCATTTCCTGGTTCTATGATCTGTAACAGTCCCTTCTGACCATTTTTATATTCAGGCGCACTGTGAATATTACTTATCATCTGCGCCATATTAAGCTTATCATTTAATATATATCTGTACTGCTTCATAGTCTGCC
>NZ_JAILQF010000468.1 GCF_024699075.1 Butyrivibrio sp. | reverse complement strand
GTTACATGATGCTTGAGTATCTTGAATTTGTGAAGGATGAGGATCCTGCACCGTATATTGAGTTTATTGATACTATACTTAACTTTTATGATAAGAAATACAATAAGCTTGATGATAATGGTCACAGGATCATATTCCCGTCAACAGCGCAGGAGACATACCATAAGGCAGGTATTGTAGAAGTCTGGGGACAGGAAGGAAGATATGCAGCTAATTACAATGAGGATGAGACAGCAGCTACAAATCCGGCTGATGTAATATATGCCCTTCATGCAGTTATCAAAGAGCTTTTAAAATGTTCATATGGAAGCGATGTTCAAAGAACAAAGTGGAAGAAGCTTATGGACGAGCTTCCGCCTATACCACTTGAATATAAAAATGGACATGAGGTAATAGCTCCCTGCGAAGAGCCCAAACATTATGTAAAAACAAACTGCGAGTTCCCTCAGCTTTACTGTGCATATCCTTATCATGAGATTGGCATCGGAGATACTAATAATAAAGACCTTCAGATAGCAAGAGATACATATTTCTATGGCTGGGATGAAGAAGACCAGCTTATGAACCTGAGCTGGATGTATGTGGGTCTTCTTGCTGCAAGGCTTGGTCTTACTGATGAAGCAATGAAGTATCAGCTTGATAAGCTGAAGGATTCGAAGAGGAGGTTCCCTGCTTTCTGGGGACCGGGACACGATTATACTCCTGATCATAATCATGGAGGCTGCGGTATGATTGGCCTTCAGGAAATGCTCATGCAGGTAATTGATGACAAGATATATATGCTGCCGGCATGGCCCAAGGATATAGATGTCGAGTTTAAGCTTTGGATCAGCAAAGACAGGTATGTAGAAGCAAGCTATGTTAATGGAGAACTGACAAGCAATATCACCAGATAATATGCATGCATTTTTTGTAAAGTATTTTATATAAAATAATGGGCTTTATGGCTTGGATTTTAATTGATCACAAATCCATCTGCTGCTTACAACGAAATATGTTGTTAGGCAGTAGATGGATTTTTTATATAAATGATATACCTGATATAAGTTTCAAAAAGATCATTTTGCCCCTATATTTCGGGTGATCTCGAAAGCGAAATGTATTTTGACCATTAGTAATATAAATTCTTTTATTATACATTTACAAAAAATAATTTGTGTATTTGTTAAAAACGACAAAAATATAAAATATTTAAGGAAAATCAAAAATAACCGTTGACTACCGTGATTTGTGTTAGTAAAATTGCATCATAAGTTACTTGTAAACGCAAAGTTATTTAGGAGGATTTACTATGAAGAGAAGGGTATTAAGTTCTGCACTCGCAATGCTTCTTAGCGCTTCAGCCATGATGGGCTGCGCAACAACAACTGTTGAGGAAGCAGGGGAAAGCACAGCTGATTCTGACCAGGCTACAGAAGGTACTAGTGATGAGTCATCATCCACAACTGTAACAGGTGAAGGTGAAGAGACACTTCACGTATTTCTTTACATGCAGGAGCATGAAAAAGAAATCTATCAGAAACTTATTGATGAGTTCGTAGAAGAACACAAAGATCAGATCAAGGAAGTAGTATTCGAAGTTACTACACAGGATGAGTACAACCAGAAGATGATCGCTAACATGACAGCTGGCGACATGCCTGACGTATTCTACGTAGGACCTGCAGCAGTTCGTTCATATGTTGATAATGGTTACATTATGGCACTTGACGATTATGTTGATGAAGAAGCTATCTCCAGCATCTGGGGAACAACTCAGGAGATCTACCGCTATGACGGAACTAATATAGGAACAGGTTCCCTTTACGCATTCCCTAAGGATCTTTCATGTTTCGCATTCGCATACAACCAGGATCTTTTCGATGCAGCAGGACTTGAGTATCCTGATCCTGAGAATCCATATACATACGAAGAGTTTGTTGAAGTTTGTGAAGCTCTTACAAAGGATACAGACGGTGATGGCGAGATCGATCAGTGGGGCGTTGCTAACGCAGACCAGTTTGGTATGACACCTTACCTTTATTCTAACGGCGTTAAGTTCCTTAACGATGACATGACACAGGTTAATGTAGCTAACAACCCTCAGCTTACAGAGGCTCTTACATTCTACACAGACCTTACAAAAGATGGTCTTACACCTTCAGTTGAACAGGATACAGCTCTTGGTGGATACCAGAGATGGCTTGATGGTCAGGTTGGTTTCTATGCTTGCGGTACATGGGATGTAGCTGCATTCATGGATGAGAACACATTCCCTTATAAGTGGAATCTTTGCGGATGGCCTGTAGGACCTTCAGGTGATGGAAAGTCACACACATGGATGGGTTCAGTTGGTTACTGCGTATCTGCAACAACTAACTATCCAGATCTTAGTGCACAGCTCGTAGCTAAACTTTCAACAGACGTTGAAGGTCAGAAAGCTGTTTCAGGAATCACAACAGGTGCTTCTATCCAGCTTCCTAACATCGTTGATCTTGCTTATGGCGAATTCAAGGATGCAGTAAATGATGGAACAGTTCCTTACGCTTCAAATGTAGATGTTATCTTCGGATACTTCGATGGTAATGATCACTATGAAGCTTCACTTCAGGAGACAGACTATACATACAACTCTGAGTGGTTCACACCATTCTGGTCAGGTGTATTCAATATTAAGAATGGCGATATTACTGTAGAGGATTACCTTGCACAGGTAGAGCCTGAGATGCAGGCAGCTCTTGATGAAGCAATCGAACTTCAGAATTCAGCAACAAAGTAATAAGCTTCAGATTGTTATAGAGCCCCTCTTTATAACCAGAGGGGCTCGTATTTTGAGAAAAGGAGAGCAAGTAATATGGCATCTCAAAAGAAGATAAAGATTAAAAGATCAGATATGGCCAAAAGAGAAGAGAGATGGGCTTGGCTTTTTATCGCACCTCCATTTCTTGGATTTTTGTTCTTTATGGCATATCCGATTGTTTTTGCGCTTATAGCCAGTTGCAGTAAGTGGACTGGTATCAACTCCCTGTGGGGAAATATGATAGGTCTTGGAAACTATGTAAAGATATTATCAGATGTTAAGTTCTGGAGAGCAATGGGAACTACCATTATATATATGATAGGTATTCCGATCGGAATGATCCTTGGTATGCTCGTGGCTATGGGACTTAACAGAAAGATACCCGGAAAGAGAATTCTTACAACAATGTACTATGTACCTGTTGTTTCTTCTCTTGTTGCCGTTTCTATTCTCTGGGCATGGGTATTTAACTACGACTACGGTCTTTTTAACGGAATCTATAAGTTCCTTACAGGAGCTCATGGTCCTAACTGGCTTGGTGATGAAGTAATGGTTAAGATTTCCATGGTTATATTCATGGTATGGAAGGGCCTTGGTGGTACTATTATCCTTTATCTTGCCGGACTTCAGAATATTCCAAGAGATTATTATGAAGCAGCTATGATCGACGGAGCAGGAAGCTTTGCTAAATTTATGAATATCACACTTCCTCTTCTTTCCCCTGTTACTTTCTATGTACTTATTACATCACTTATCGGTGGTTTCCAGGTATTCGTAGAAGTACAGGTTATGACTCCATCAGGTGGACCTAACTATTCATCTGCAACAGTTGTATTCTATCTTTTCGAAAAAGCATTTACCAACGGTCAGCTTGGCTATGGTAGTGCTGTAGCGGTTATTCTGGCTATTATTATCTTCATTATTACTGCCATCAATTTCTGGGGGCAGGATAAATGGGTAAAGACTATAGATTAAGGAGGTGAGACAGATGAAAGTTGCATTAAAGAAAAAAAGCGGAAATAAAGATTATCAGACAGATCGTGTCTTATCTTCCGGTGAAAAATTTTGGAATATAGTTATTTTTGTCTTACTTGCCCTTTTTGCATTTACAATGGTGTTTCCTCTCATTTATATGGTAGCAACATCATTCATGACAAAAAACCAGATCCTTTCAGGCTCATTGACTATTTTCCCTAATCCGATTCTTATCGGAAAATATTCAGAAGTTTTGAAAAAGGGTCAGTTTATATCAGGTATCATCAATACAATTACTGTAGAAATACCTGTACTTTTAATTGGTGGTTTTACATCTTCACTTGCTGCATTTGCATTTGCAAAGATGGACTTCAGAGGAAAGAATTTATTGTTCCTGGCTCTCCTTGCTACTATCATGATTCCTTTTGCGGTTGTTATGATTCCTCAGTATGTTCTCTTTACAAAGCTTCACTGGACCAATTCACTTGCTCCACTTATCATTCCAGGATGCTTTGGTAATGTCAGCATGATCTTCTTCCTTAGACAGAATCTGTACAGCATTCCAACAGAGCTTATGGATGCAGCTAAGATTGACGGATGTAACTATTTCAGAATTTATTATAAGATATTCCTTCCACTTATGAAGGGTGCTCTTGGAACACAGCTCATGTTGTGGTTCATGGGTATTTGGAATGATTATCTTGCACCTACGATCTTCCTTAGAAGTGAGAAGCTTTGGACACTTCAGGTTGTTATCAGATCATTCAACTCATACTACGCAATACAGAGTGACTATGCTCTTATCATGGCAGCATCAGTTATTGCAATGTTACCTACATTGTTATTGTTCTTCGTATTCCAGAGAGTAATTATTGAATCTATCGCTATAAGTGGTATAAAATAAATTGATTATACTAAAGGGATAAAGGAAATAATGTCATGTTGCATATTAAATCTCTCGATGAAGGTAGAAATGTTTTAAAGGCTCTCGGCTCAGACATACGTATTGATATTGTTAAAGTCTTAATTAATGAAAGCGGGCTCAGCATGAATGAGCTTGCAGAACGCCTTAATATCACAAATGGTGCACTTACCAGTCATATTAAGAAGCTAGAGGAATGCGGAATCGTAATGGTTACGTCAGATACATCCGGGCACGGCAATCAGAAGATGTGTTCAGTTCATCTGGACAAGATTCTGTTTGAACTCCAGGATAGACCTCAGAATGAAAATGTCTACACTTCAGATATTAAAGTGGGTCATTATACGGACTTTTCTGTCTACCCTACCTGCGGCCTTGCTTCAAGCAACAGGCTTATTGGAGAGGTTGATGATAACAGATATTTTGCTCATTCCGACAGGTATGAGGCTGATATTCTTTGGTTTACAAGAGGATATGTAGAATACACCATTCCTAATTTTGTTCCGCACAATCAGATAATTGATGAGATCTGTATTTCTGCAGAACTTAGTTCGGAAGCACCTGGCGTTAATAATGTATGGCCTTCAGATATTTATTTCTATCTGAACGATACACTTCTTGGGACTTGGATATCTCCCGGTGATTATGGAGATGTAAAGGGCATATTTACACCGGATTGGTGGTTCCCAAACTGGAATCAGTACGGATTGCTTAAAATGCTTGTGGTCAACCACAAAGGAACTTTCATAGACGGACTTAAGATTTCTGATGTTAATATTGATCAGTTCAAGCTTACTCCGAAGAGTATATTGAAATTTAAACTTGAAGTTCCTGAAAATGCAGAACATGTAGGTGGTCTTACTATTTTTGGTAGAGGATTTGGTAACTACAATCAGGACATTATAGTTAAGATGACCCATAGTCCAAAAGAACTTAAAATATGATATCTTAAACGCCGCGCCTCTATAGTTATTCTTGTTGAGACGCGGCGTTTACTTGGAAAAGGTAACTTTTGTCGCTCGTACTTAGGAGATATACATATATGATTAAAAAGATACAAAGATCCGCAGCAGCTATACTGGCTGCTGGACTATTGATAAATACTGTTTCCGGATGTGGTAATGCGGTATCAGGAAATGATATTTCTACAGATGACATGAACTTTGATGCTGATATGTCACAGATTGAGACAGGAAGCCTTAATGCAGGTTCTTCGGTTCATGATCCTTCCATAGTCGTTACTGATGATAAGTATTATATTGTTGGATCTCATATGACATTTGCATACTCTGATGACCTTAGGACCTGGACTCTTAAGGGCAATGGATATACAGCAACCAATATGATATTTGGTGATCTGTTCAAGGATGAAACAGGAGAAGTCTTCAGATATACAGGAAAGGCAGACAGCGTGGTTCCAACAGATGATGGAACATGTCACCTCTGGGCTCCCGATATTATATACAATAAGGCCAATGACCTATATTACATGTACTATTGCACTTCATCAACCTGGAATGCATCAACTATAGGCTTTGCTACATCCAAGACTATAGACGGAACCTATGAGTATGGCGGAGACCTTGTTTATTCAGGTCTTACAAGATACAACATAGAAGAGACAGATGTCTGTGATTATGTAGATGAAGACTATGCGCTCGATAACTATGTAAAGCTTGATGGAACTTATAACTTTGATGAGTATCCTAATGCTCTTGATCCTTCTGTCTTCTATGATAAAGACGGCAGGATGTGGATGGTATATGGTTCATGGAGCGGAGGAATATTCCTTCTTGAGATAGATGAAGCTACAGGAAACGTAATTCATCCTGAAGCCGATCCTGAAAATGGTGTAGATGCTTATTTTGGCAAAAAACTTTTTGGTGGTGGACATAAGTCCATAGAAGGACCATATATTCTTTATGATCCGGATAGCGATTACTACTATCTGTACGTATCTTACGGCGGACTTGTAAGTGACGGCGGATACCAGATAAGAGTATTCAGATCCAAAGAAGTTAATGGCGATTACGTAGATATGAATGGTAATAAACCTGAACTATCTGATAGCGATCATTCAACCTTCGGTCTTAAGATGAGCGGTAACCATATCCTTCCATCACTTACAACTGCTTATCAGGCAACCGGTCACAATTCAGCTATGATCGACAATGATGGCAAGAAATATATAGTTTATCATACAAGATTCGGAGATAAGGGCGAGTATTTCGAGCCAAGAGTAAGACAGTACTTCCTTAATGAAGAAGGCTGGCCTGTAATGCTTCCTTATATCACTAATGGAGAGACTATTTCTGATACGGGTTATACCACAGAAGAAATAGCAGGAAGATACTATCTTGAAGAACTCGGACTTGATATAAGCGGAGAATACACTGATCCTACGATCATCTATCTTGGTAGTAACGGAACTGTATACAGTAAAGCTTCAGACGGTACTATAAAAGAAGGAACATATACTGTATCAGAAGGTTCTTACTATGTTCATATAACTATTGATGATACAGAATATAGCGGAGTCTTCTGCAAGCAGCTTGATGAAAGCGGCAAAGAAGTGTTTGTTTTTACAGCCTGTGGTCAGAATAAGACAATTTATGGCGTTAAATACAACGATTAATCTAAATTAAAAATCCATAATATATATTTGCGAGGAGAATTATGATTGAGACAAGACCCAGGAATGGAGTAATAACCAAATACAATAAACCTTTTATAGAGCAAAGAGCTGATCCCTATGTATACAGACATAGTGATGGAAGCTACTATTTTACAGCATCAGTGCCTGATTATGACAAGATCATCCTTAGAAAGAGTGATACTCTTAAAGGACTTCAGGAAGCTGAAGAGAAGTGCATTTGGGTAAAGCATGAGTCAGGAGATATGTCCAAGCATATATGGGCTCCGGAGCTTCATTATCTTGATGGCAAATTCTATATTTATTTTGCTGCTTCAAGAGAAGATGATATATGGAGACTTCGTCCATATGTACTTGAATGTCAGGGACAAGATCCGATGAATGATGAATGGGTAGAAAGAGGTATGATAGGAAGAAGCGACGACGACATATACTCTTTCAAGGCATTCAGTCTGGATTCTACTATACTTGAAAGTAAAGGTGAGTATTACTACATCTGGGCAGAGAAAGTTAGTGTAGGTATACAGATTTCCAATATATATATTGCAAAGATGGAATCTCCTACAAAGCTTTCAACAGCACAGGTTCTTCTCACAACACCGGATTATGATTGGGAAAGAGTTGATATATGGGTAAATGAAGGACCGGCAGTTCTTAAAAAGGACGGTAAGATATTCCTTACATATTCTGCCAGCGCTACAGGAGAATGCTATTGTCTTGGAATGCTTAGCATAGATGAAGATGATGATCTTCTCGACCCAAGACAGTGGAAGAAAGAAAAGAAGCCTGTTCTTAGATCTGATAGAGAAAAAGGATTTTATGGCCCTGGTCATAACAGCTTTACAAAGCTTCCTGATGGAAGAGATGTATGTGTATTCCACGCAAGAACCTATCTAGAAATAGTTGGCGATCCGCTTTATGATCCAAACAGACATACTATGGTCATGGAAGTAAAGTGGGATGAAAATGGATACCCTGTTTTTGACTACAACAATATGATCCAGTAAATAAGGCTTATCTCGAACTTTTAAAAGCGAAATATTTGATTATTTTAAAATGCCGTACGCATCATCAATAAATATGCGTGCGGCATTTTTATTGCCATATAATGATTTTGTTTTTATAGTTTAATAATGTTTTCTTTTATATGGTCTTATAATGTTTTCATTTTGTACAGCTTTCTGTAGCCTGAAGGTGTATTACCTGTCTTTTTAAGAAATACTCTGTTGAAGGACTGCACTGTTTCAAATCCAACCTTTGCAGAGATATCATTAATGCTAAGTTCTGTCTTTGTAAGATATTCCTTGGAATGCTTGATTCTGCATGCATTAACATATTCTTTGAAACCTGTCTTGGTATACTCTTTGAATATTCTTGAAAAATAACATGTAGAAAATCCGAACTTCTCGGATACTTCCTCAAGACTTAAATGCTCATCGTAACTTGATGAAATATAGTCGCAGACCTCGTTAAGTACTTTGTTGTATTTGACGAGTTCTTTTGCACAGTTGCAATAATCAGTCTTATCTGGAAGAGAATCCCCCATAAGGCTGTTGCCTACTTTATCAAGTATCTGCAGAAGGTATGAATATACTATAAGCTCGCGAAGAGCATTTGATCCAAAATAAGCATCATGCATCATATAAAGAAGTGAACCTATATTCTCTGCAAGCTCAGGCTTATCATCAGCCTTTATAAGAACAGGCCTGCTTAGAACATCCTTAATAAGAGCAGTGCTTCTTATATCATTTATTACTGATGGATCAAGCAGATGAACATAGCCTCTGCAATCATTCATTGGAAAAAGAGTATGTACCATCTTACTTGGTATAAGCAGAATATCTCCAGGGCATATCTTGTACTCTACTCCCTGGATAGTGCTTATGTAGTAGCCATGCTCGCATTGAACTATTTCAAGCGGCTGATGATAATGAACTGCAAAGCAGTCCTGCTTTGAAGTATACCAGATACGAACATTGGTTCCTGGAAGATAATCTACATATTCATAGGTTCCGTCATAGCTTGTTCCTGTTCCGCCTATATAGGGCTGAGGACAGATGGGATTCATGTATCTTTCTTCTTCTGTTATGGCATTATAGCCGGAAACTCTTTTGCTTGACATCTATTAATACCCCCATATTAAGAGACATACAACATTTGGATCCAAAAAACAGTTTGCACAAATAATAATATAAATTCGCAAAGATATCAATCACCCTTGTCTACTAATTATACAAATCATTTGGCCAAAAAGGCTTTGTATTCGGAAATATAACAAGATTAAAAAAGTATAGCGCAAGAAATGATAAATGATATGACAAAAACTGTGTTGTTTAAGACAAGAAATGAGAAAATCTGACGAAAGCCAAATGATATATTTTTGCCATAGAGAAACAGATGATACTGCTACAGGGCATTAAGCAGTGTATATGCTTTTTGCGCATATATGGCAGTAGATTGGGGAGGTCAGGAAATGTTCAAAAATAAACGTGATAAAAGAGCGTTTGTAAACTTTCTTCTTGTAGCGCCTTTTATAATTCTTACGCTTGTCTTCTGCTATTACCCTCTTTATGGATGGGTATATGCATTCTTCGATTACAGGCCGCCAAGACCTATGACAATGGACAGCTTTGTAGGCTTTAAGTGGTTTAAATCGATGGTTGAGTCACCGGTTAAGATCCAGCAGATACTAAGTGTTTTAAGGAATACTTTTGTAATGAGTGGTATCACACTTTCTACATCATGGATCCCTATGCTTTTTGCGGTATTTCTTAATGAGATCAGAAATACAAGATTCAGAAAGTTTGTTCAGACAGCAACAACACTTCCAAACTTCATAAGCTGGGTACTTGTATATTCAATAGCATTTTCACTTTTTAACAGTACAGGTATGATGAATTCCTTCCTTCAGAGTCTTGGAATCATTAAAGAACCTATTTTGTTCCTCCAATCCTCCAATCACGTATGGCTCACTCAGTGGCTGTGGCTTACCTGGAAGAATCTTGGATGGGCAGCGATCATGTATATCTCGGCAATATCAAGTATTGATGAAGAAATGTATGAAGCGGCAAGAGTTGACGGTGCTAACAGATGGAAGATCATTTGGACTATAACAATTCCTAATCTTCTTCCAACCTTCTTCGTACTGCTTATGATCAATATCGGAAACTTCCTTTCAAATGGTATGGAGCAGTTTTACGTATTCCAGAATGCCTTCAACAAAGAATATATCCAGGTTCTTGACCTTTATGTATTCAACCTGGCAATGGGAAGCGGAAGTTACTCAATCTCTGTTGCGATCAGTATGCTTAAGAGCATCATAAGCCTTGCGCTTTTATTCTTTGCAAATGGTGTATCCAAGATGGTCAGAGGCGAAAGCATTTTGTAAGTAATCATGCGATCAACAAAAAGGAGTAAGGGTAATGGAAAGTATTATTCAGGATAAAGAAGATAAAGCATCAGGTTTAAAAGTTGTAAAGGCTGAAGGATCTAATGCTAAGATAGGTTCTTTTTCGGATATAGAAAAAATAAATGATAATTCAGATAAAAGTAATAAAACAGCTGATCGGTATAAGAAATTGAATAATTCAACAGTACAAAAAAATACTCATAACAAAATGCATAGAACAACAGGTGACATAGTCCTTGAAGTATGCTGCTATATCTTTTTCATATTTGCAGTGATCGTATGTATATATCCTTTTTATTACATCATCATCAATACTATAAGTGCCAATGACTTGAGCCAGAGAGGAGTTATCCTCTTTTGGCCAAGGCAGATCCACTTCCATAACTATGCAAGTGTATTAAAGGTTGACGGACTGTTTCAGGCAACAAAGATATCAGTACTTAGAACAGGGATAGGTGCACTTCTTACAGTATCTGCTTCCTCATATCTTGGATATATGTTCGCTCAGCGTTATATGTGGGCCAAGAAATTCTGGTACAGACTTGTTGTGGCTACCATGTACTTTAATGCAGGTATTATTCCATGGTTTCTTACAATGAAGAATCTGCATCTTACCAATAATTTCCTTGGTTATATTCTTCCGGTTATTGTATCACCGTTTTTTATCATACTTACAAAGACTTTTGTAGAAGGAATTCCGGGAGAATTATCTGAAGCAGCAGAATTGGACGGAGCAGGAGTTCTTAAGACTTTCTTCCATGTAATGCTTCCAGTTATGAAGCCTATCATGGCGACTATCGCGATATTTGCTGCGGTTAACCAGTGGAATGCATTCCAGGATACGCTCCTTCTTGTAACAGAGAGCAGACTCTACAGCTTGCAGTTCCTTTTGTATCAGTACCTGAATCAGGCAAGTTCACTTTCATCTCTTGCCAACAATTCAAGTTCAAGCTCGCTTGCAGCAGCTGCTGCAACTATGCAGACAGCAACAAGTATCAGAATGACGATTACAGTAATTGTAGTAATTCCTATCATGTTGGTATACCCGATTTTCCAGAGATATTTTGTAAAGGGTATCATGATCGGTGCAGTTAAGGGTTAATAACTACGTGCTTGTCACGTGGAATTTATAAGGAGGGTAATATGAAAAACAGCTTTAAGAAAAAAGTTCTTGCTACAGGTCTGACAACAGCAATGACTATCGCAGCAATAACAGGCTGCGGTAAGAGCGCAGAAGGCGGAACAACAGCTCAGACAGGGGGCGCAACTGAAACAGGTGGCTCGAAAGAAGAGATGACATTCGAAGTTTACGACGTTGCTGCTAACTACCAGGGCGAGCAGACAGGTTGGTTTGGCTGGGTACTTAAGGATCGTCTTAATATTAAACTTAATATTATAGCTCCTCAGGTATCAGGCGATGCTTCACAGCTTTATCAGACAAGAGCAGCATCAGGAAATCTTGGTGACATTATTCTTCTGGATAATGCTGACATGCAGGATTGTATCAACTCAGGTCTTGTAATGGATATAGGAGATGAGATCTGGAACTATCCTAATCTTTCAAAGTACAAAGAACAGATCGAGATGTTCAATGCTAATCTTGAGGGAGCAGGAGACGGAAGTGTATTTGCTATCCCGCTTGAAATGAACTCAAACGGACCTACAGACTATGTAGAAAATACTATGAGTTCAATGCCTCGTGTAAGATGGGATTATTATGTAGAGGCGGGTTCACCTGAGCTTAAAACAACAGATGATCTTATCGATCTTCTTAAGACAATTCAGGAAAACCATCCTACAAATGCAGATGGTGATAAGGCTTACGGTATCACAATGTGGCCTGACTGGGACGGAACAAGTATTGAAAATGTTAACCAGCTTACAAAGTGGTATGGCGAAGAGGTTAACGGTTCAGTTCTTATTTCGGGAAATAATACAATAAGACCTCTTACTGATAAAAATGGTGCATACTACAAGATGCTTAAATTCTTCTTTAAGGCACAGGCAGCAGGAATCGTTGATCCTGACTCTGCAACACAGGACTGGAATTCAGCTTGTGACAAGATGCGTGGTACAAGAACTTATCTTATCTGGAACAACTGGATGCAGGGCTTTACAAATACACCTGCTAACGGTGAAGAAAGAAAGAACTATGTTCCGCTACCTATCTCAGATATGAATGTATTCCAGACATCAGATTCTTATTATGGTGATGGTCGTGTAATTGGTATTGGATCAGGCGTAACAGCAGAAGAGAAGACAAGAATCCTTGAATTCCTTGACTGGTATTGCTCACCTGACGGACTTCAGACACAGCATGTAGGTATTGAAAATGTTATGTATACTGTTAACGAAGATGGAAAGTATGAACTTACTGAAGACGGACTTAACAGATTCACATCAGATGTAACCATTCCTGAAGAGTACGGCGGAGGAACATTTACAGATGGTAACAACAACATCAACCAGTGGATCGTTGCAGGTATAGAGACTAACCCTGAAACAGGTGAGACATATTCATCAGATTACTGGTCAACATATGTAGAGCTTAATACTACAGCTACCAATAAAGAGTGGGCTGAGAAGTTTGGAGCTAAGGACGAAGTTGAATATCTTAAGAACAATAATATGGCAAGCTTTGTTCCATGGATCAACATGTCACTTCCTTCAGATGATACAGATGTTGCACTTGCAAGAAGCCAGTGTGGTAAGGAAATCTGTGATGCATCCTGGAGAATGGTATGGGCTTCTAGCGAAGAAGAATTCGACCAGATGTGGGATGAAATGGTTACTACACTTAACGGCCTTGGCTGGGAATCTGTAGTAGAGTTTGATACTAATAAATACCAGGCTGTAATAGATGCCCGTGTTGCAGCAATGGGTAACTGATCTATAGAAGTAAGCAAGCAAATAGTAAACTCCTTAATATGCTATTAGAAATATAATCTTATAAAAGGTATAGAATGTAATAAGCATACAAGTAACTTGAATTAATACCTATAATAAGCTTACAAGTAACTTAAAAGTAATATCTATAATAAGCGGGTACCATTAACGTGGTATCCGTTTATTTATAAGGGTATAGCAAGAAAAACCATTATCTTTAGGTGATTGATGTTTCGCAAATAGATATTATTGAACGAAGATCATTGAAATACATAGTAAGTGGATAGTAAATACACTTTTGTATAATGTGATTATAGTTAATTACTATTATAAAGAGGACGAAAATGTACAACATAGGTACGCTTCTAACACCAATCTGGGATACCAAGATCGTTTATAGAGAAACCTTTGCAATGTTAAAAGAAGGAGCTTATTGTAAAGCACATTTTCTTTATAAACCTGACAGGATACTGAAAATCGAAAGCTATGATGGAAGCAGTGTATATGAGCTTGGCAGGGATTGCTATCTTGAAGGAAATGAGATCTATACCACATCAGATTCAGTAATTAATTCTATCGACAGCTCTTTTATCAGCTTTGGAACCAAAGAAGAAGCCGATGCTGCAATGGAGAGACAGGACAACAAGTTTGAGTGCAGTCCTGTAATGATGAATGATGGTAGATACTTAAACCTTGGAGCTATCGGAAAGCCTTCTTTTATAACAGGACATCAGATTGCAATAACTTACAGGACTACAGATACCTGGAAAGGATATGTGCCTTCCAATCAGATAGATGATCTTCCTTACTTCAAAAAGAAGATCGAGAATAAAGAAAAAGTTAATATAGTATTATACGGAGACAGTATCTGCTGCGGTTATGATTCAAGTGCGGCTAATAATGAAAGTCCCTACCAGCCAATATGGCCTAAGGTTATGATCGATGGACTTAGAGAAAGCTATGCCTATGAGCAAAAAGAAGATGTAAATCTTATAAATGTATCAGAAAGTGGAATGAATTCGGACTGGGCCTATGACAATGTACGAGAAAGAGTCTTTGAACATGATCCTGATCTGGTAATACTTGGATTTGGCATGAATGACAGGGATAAGGGAAGTGAATATGCAAGAAAGACTCTTAAAATAATAGACAGAATAAGAGAAAAATTTCCTGAATGCGATTTTGTACTTATATCAACATCTCTGCCCAATCCTGAAGTACATACACCTCCGTATTATTTTGACTGCTATCATGCGGAATATTCGGATGCACTTCGAAGTATTACTTCAAGAGGTATAGTGCTTGCAGATGTTCAGAGCGTACATAAGGAATTATTAAAACATAAGCGCTTTATAGATATAACAGGTAATATGCTCAATCACCCGGGTGACTTCGTATCAGCAATCTATGCACAGGTATTGTATGAAACACTCCGCATATGAAATATGTGAGGGTATTTGCGATTTGAAGGCATTTTGCAGTTAATAAATATTTTTCTTGTCATGAAAAACTATTCAAAAAAATCCCTTGCCTATTTGGCAATGCCTGTGCATGCCAGATAAGCAAGGGATATAAGTCTATAGGCTTAAGGAATATACTGCTGGACGATGTTGTAAAGTTCACCATCTACTACATTTATGCTTACAAGCATGCCGCTTGTCATGTAGTACTCTGTTGCATCTTCTGACCAGCCTGGATAGTTATCGCCTTTAAATTCTCTACCAATAATATATTCTTCTGCAAGTTCCATTGCTTCTTCACCGGATACGAATTTGAGAAGTACAATATTGCAGTTTTCTTTGATACTGAAAGTAACATTTTCTTCAATAAGCTTTCTTATATTACCTTCATTCATGAGTTCAACGACTGTATATAATTCTTCATAATCCTCTTTTTCAAGGGCATAATAGTTACCATCACTGCTCTTAACAAGAAAACCGTCGAATCTTGTAGTACCAATTACGTCAGCTTTAAAGTCATCTGCATTATCTGCATAGGCAAGCTCAGTATTAGCATCTTCAAATGATACTACTGTAAACTCTGTTCCATTTACGGAATATATGCTGCTTCCATCTTCTGCGTTGTCTACATAGTCTGCTTTTATTCTTTCTTCACGATAGATGTCTCCCGTGAGAGTAGTCTCATCAAAGCTTGTAACCTGCATTAACAGATTGTTGTCGTTGTCATAGTATGTTACAGCATCGAAGGTTTGTGCATCAGCATTACCAAGACATACAAGAGTTACTGTCTCTGATCCCAGCTGGCTGTCATCACTGAAAGTCAAAACAGGGAATGAAGCATTTTCAAGGTCAAGCTGTGCAACTGAATTATCGTCTGCAGAACCGAAATGGAAAGTGATAGAATCTGCACTTGCCTCATAATCAAAAGCTACTCCTGACAGACCATCAGGTGTCTGAGTATGACCTGAAGTCTCGTTATCAAATACGATATAGTTTGCTACATTATAAAGATCATCTCCGTTGTATGCACGGTATACACCGCCTGTAAGATAAGGAAGATTATCAGATGTAGTTCCTGCAGCTTCGAAGCTTAAGATCTCTGATGCAAGATATTCATCACTAAGTTCATCATAAACAGTTGAGTCAGTAGCTATTTCAGCTGCCTCTTTAATATAGTTAGAATAAGATTCTTCTCCATCTGCTGTAAAGGTTACACTAGACTGCTCTGCTACTACATATGAAGAAGATGCCTTATCAACATATGCTTTTTGTATAGCATTTCTATCAGAAAGTATAAGGCAGTTGTCAGATGATACAGCTATAGGATAAGCAGTTCCGCTTGTCTGTACTGTAGTTATCTTTTCAATTCCATTAGTACCTTCTACATAGATTGTAGCTTCGTAGGTTGCCATGTGACCCTCAAGATCATCATAGGTATA
>NZ_JAILQF010000149.1 GCF_024699075.1 Butyrivibrio sp. | reverse complement strand
ATGGAAATAAGAATAGCGACCAATGACGATATTGAATACATGATGAGTAGCAGGCTGGAGATGCTTAAGGAGGTCAACTCCCTTGATCCGGACTACCAGTACTCCCAAAGCTTTGTTGAAAACAGTAGAAGCTTTTTTCTTGATGGACAGCAGACTACAGTACTTGCCTTAGATGGAGACAGGGTTGCGGGTTGTGCAACTATGTGTTATATCACGCTCATGCCAACCTTTTCACACCCAACGGGTAAACGTGCCCATTTGATGAATGTTTATACTGCAAAGGATTATCGCAGGCAGGGAATTGGAATGAAGATGGTGTCCATGCTTATAGATGAAGCCTGGAATAAAGGCGCAACAGAAATAAGTTTGGATGCTACAGAAGATGGACGTGCTTTATACGCTAAGTGTGGATTTATCTATTCTAATGAATGTATGGTTTTAGTAAAATAAATAAGACAGGTTTTTAGGGGGAGAATAATGAAGCATAAGAGACTTAACAGAGATGGCTGGGGATTTCAGTATTATCCTTATTATCAGATGAGGATTGATTGCGAATGCTTTCATGGTCTGGCATGTCTTATCAGATTTACTGATGGAGAAGCTAACTATTGGGAGACTCCAAAGGCAGGAAGAATCCAGGTTACAGGGGAAGGTATGACATGGCTTGAGCTGATCCCTGATAACGCCAAAAGAGTTATCACAGTAAAGTATTTTCCTGATAATACTCATGATGAAGAAAGAGTGAATTATCCAAAGAACTTTTGCGCTAAGTATCGCCCTTCCATCTGGTATGTGGATATCATAGAGGGCATTGATTATGATGAAGATGGAATAGCTTTTTTCATAGATAAGTACCTTGATGTGATCTTTACACCGGAAGGTGATGTCAAGATCGATGATCGTGATGAGCTTGATGCTGCGCATGACAAAGGAGAGTTGTCTGACGGACAATATGCGGATGCACTGGCAGAATGTGATCTTATACTTGATCAGCTTTGTTCTGACATTGCTAAGACCAACTCTTGGTGTGCAGAAGTAAGAGATATTGTTGAAAAAAGAATAGCTGAAGGCGAATCAATAACCAGATGCCGCGAAGTTTGGGAACTTGCGAAAACTCAAGAAGTTGTTGAATCTAAAAGACTTAAAATGAGGCGTTTGATACCTGAGGATTACAAGGTTATGGCAGCTTGGGATATGGATGAGAGAGTCTATAAATATTTACTTGGCTCTGCATGTAAAACTCCGGAAGAGCCACTAGTATGGCTTCCCAAAAAGGACCCAACTTCCAAAGTTAATATACTGATGCTGGTGTCTGAAAAAGAGGATGGACATGCGGTAGGAATATACGCTCTTAATCATGATGTTGAAAGAGATGTCTGGTCCTTGTCCTATGTCAACAGATATGATGACTGGGGGAAAGGATACGCAGTAGAAGGCATGAGCGCACTAATGGAACATGCTGTAAAAGTATATGGAGCACACACCTTTGAAGGGGAATGTGCAAAAGAAAACATAGGCAGCAGAAAGGTTATGGAGAAGCTGGGTATGGTGTATGATCACAGTTCCTCATATACCAAGAATGATGGTAGTGCTACCTTTGAATCAGATATATATACACTAACAATAGGAGAGACTTAAGTGGAACAAAGAATTATATTGGAAACAGACAGATTGCTTCTTAGAGAAATGAATATTGATGATTTTGATGCATTATACAAAGTCCTCGCTGATAGGGACATCATGCAGCATTATCCATATACTTTTGATGAGAAAAGAGTCAGAGATTGGATTGAAAGAAATATGAACCGATATCATGATAACGGTTTTGGACTGTGGGCTGTATGTTTGAAAGATACTAGAGAGATGATTGGCGATTGTGGATTGACACTTCAGAATATTGAGGGAGAGATGCTCCCTGAGATTGGTTATCACATTCGCGCAGATCATCAGCGTAAAGGTTATGCTAAGGAAGCAGCAGCTGCTGTACGAGACTGGGCTTTTGCTAACACGGATTATCCTGCACTCTATTCATATTGCAAATATACAAATATCGGTTCTTATAAGACTGCAGAATCTATTGGAATGCATTTTGAGAAGGAATACCCGGATCCGGACAACAAGATTACTCATGTATCAGTAATCTTTCGTGGAGAAGTAAATGTTGAGTGACGATGCTAAAAAAACG
The DNA here is from genome assembly GCF_024699075.1 of Butyrivibrio sp. The sequence continues at coordinate 3,154 of NZ_JAILQF010000149.1, read as the reverse complement.
ATTATTAGCAATGCAATTAAATATATACAGAAAGTATTCGATAATAATTCGGACGGACATGATACAGACCATTCTCTAAGGGTTTATCACAATGCCCTTTCTATTAGTTCTAAGTATCAGGAAGCGGACTTGTTTGTGATCTCTTTGGCAGCTATTCTTCATGATGTCGATGATCACAAACTTTTTAATACCAAGAACAATCAGAATGCGAGAATTTTTTTGGAAGGTCAGGATATTCAGGTTGAAACCATAGAATGGATAGTGGATATTATAAATGGAGTATCCTTTAGTCATAATAAGGACAAGGTGCCTAAGACACTGGAAGGGAAAATAGTACAGGATGCGGACAGGCTCGATGCAATTGGAGCTATAGGAATAGCAAGAACATTTGCGTATGGCGGAAAGCATGACAGGTCTTTGGAAGATTCATTAAAACATTTTGATGATAAGCTTTTACTTCTGAAAGATTTGATGAATACTGAGGTAGCAGCTGATATAGCCAGTGAGCGCCATGCGTTCATGGAAGCATTTCTGAATGAGTATAGAAAAGAGTGTTGAAAAAGGAGATTATTGATGGATTTACATGATTTTAAAGATGTGGCAGAAAACTATGACCTGTATTTGGATGTGATGTATAAAGATGTTGATAATCACTCTGGATTTAAGGATTTCTATCTTGATTTTGCCAAAGAGTATGGTAAGGATGGAGTTATTGATATAGCATGCGGAACTGGTGCAGTCCTTTTATATCTTGCAGATCACGGGATCATGGCAGATGGAACGGATCTTTCAGAAGCTATGTGCCAAGTCGCTAATGATAAGACCAAAGCTAAGGGATATAACCTCAACATCTTCCCAGCTAATATGACCGAGTTTAGAAGCAACAGGAAGTATTCTTGCGCAATTATAGCTAGAAGCGGTTTCATGCATCTTCTGACACCTGAGCTTCAGCGTGAAGCGCTTTTAAATATCCGTGAGAATCTTGTGGATGGAGGCATGCTTACTTTCAATACATTTGATCCGAATCCTATCTTCCAGGCAGAGCAGATGAATACGAAGGATACAGATTACTCCCTGCGACTTGAGTATACTAATAAGCAAGGAAATCGTGAAAAGATATATAATGCTATTACATATGATCCATATACACAGATCATGAGTGGTAACTGGAAGTTCGAAACTCTTGATGAAAACGGAGCAGTTATCGAAGAACGAGTTCGCCCTCTTAAAATGAGACAGACCTACCGCCAGGAAATGGAGTATTTATTGAAACTTACCGGATATGAGATAGTAAATGTATATGGCGGCTATCAGAAAGAAAGTAGCGAAGGATCTGCCAAAAATGTAATCTGGTGTGTTAGAAAAAGATAAATAAGCAGAATTGGGATATTAATATGCTTGATGTAAACAGTTTTGCTCCTGGAGTCTTCCTCAGCTCATACATCAAGCAGATTGCTGAGATGGACGAAGTGAAAAAAACAGAAACGGGAGTAGGGCGGAGGGAAGTCCGGATCAATCTTGGTTTCTTTTTTTACAGGGAAGGCAGAAGAAAATGAAGATCAAGACAAAGCGATTAATGATTAGAACAATCAACAGAGGTGACTATTGTGATAAAACCGAAAAGATTAAAAAAGGGAGATAAGATAGCCATCGTAAGCCTGTCATGGGGTGGGCTGGGTGACGCTAAGCTTATCCACAAATATGATATTGCTAAAGAGCGTTTGGAGTGCGACTTTGGTTTAAATGTTGTTGCAATGCCGCACGCTCTTAAGGGGAGCGAGTTTGTATATGCTCATCCGGAGCTTCGGGCAAAAGACTTGATGGATGCATTTTCAGATCCATCCATTAAGGGGATTTTCTGTGCTATAGGAGGCGATGATTCCGTAAGATTATTGCCATATATTGACTATAAGATCATAAGGAACAATCCTAAGATCTTTATGGGATATTCAGATACTACAGTCACACATTTTATGATGAACAAAGCCGGAGTGGTTTCCTATTATGGTCCATCTGTTATGGCCGAATTCGGTGAATATGTTCAGATGTTTGACTACACGGAGAAATCGGTTAAGAGTTTATTATTCGAAGATTCAAACGGATATAAGATTACTTCCTGCGAATACTGGTCAGACGATCATGTGTCATGGTCAGAAGAAAATGTGAATGTGAAAAAGAAAACACGTCCTGAGGAGCATCATTATGAAGTGTTGTCGGGTCGAGGAATTATCACCGGAGAATTATTAGGTGGCTGCCTGGATGTATTTCCGATGATTGTAGGAACGGAAGTATGGCCCAAGCGCAATGAATGGAAGGATAAAATACTTCTTGTTGAAACAAGCGAAGAAAAGCCAAGTCCCGATCTGATAACGTATTATCTGAGGAACCTTGGCGCGCAGGGAATACTGAATCGGATCAGGGGCATTGTCGTTGGAAAACCTCAGGACGAACAGTTCTATGAGGAGTATAAAGAAGTATACCGGAGTATATTAAATGAGTTTAACTGTCAATCCCTGCCAGTCATCTACAATGTAAACATAGGTCACGCTGTTCCTACCGGAATCCTGCCTTTAGGGATAGAATGTGAGATCAATCTTGATAAAAAAACTATCAGTTTACTTGAATCGGCGACAGCTGAAATTTAAGAAGTTCACAGATCGGTATCGATAAAAAAAATTTCAACAGTTCGATTGCCCATAAGGTGTTATAGTGTGTTATCGAAAGTTAATCGCACAACAACAATGGTCACACGCATGTGGAAGCCGGACTAAATGAAAAGAACTCACAAGGACGGCCGAGAATTCTGTATCATGATGATGTCAGCATCGGAGAATGTCTTGATATGTTAAATGCATTTTATAGGCAGGGCAGAGTTGATACTTTCGGATGGAAAGTAGGGGAGATAATTGTTCCTGTTGCTGCTGTTAGAGATGAGGGAACGTCTTATCATTATTTAGAACCTTCCCGTGAAGTGGAATGTCATAAAGAAACTACAGATTATGTTATTTCTGGGTTGGAAAAATTAGGGATACCTTATACAACAGGGAAAACATGGACAACAGACGCTATGTACAGAGAAACCCCCGAAATGATTGAGCTAAGAAGAAATGAGGGATGTATAACGGTTGAAATGGAAACAGCAGCGTTTTTTGCG
>NZ_JAILQF010000449.1 GCF_024699075.1 Butyrivibrio sp. | reverse complement strand
ATCTCACTTACGACTGCCTGCTCCTTGTTAATAAAATCATCTTCATGAACGAATACTGTCATAGTATCAATTCCTGAAGGAACATGCTCAATTGAGATATCATGATCTTCAAATGACTGAAGGACTTTTCTTACAAAACCTATTTCTGAGTTCATCATATCCTTGGATATATTCACACAGCAAAAGCCTTTTTTGCCGGCAATACCTGTAATAGTATATTTGGATTTTCTGGCTGTTGATTCAACGATCCAGGTTCCTTCATCTTCAGGCTTATTGGTATTCTTGATATTGATCGGAATACCTTCCTTACGTACAGGGAAGATTGAATCTTCGTGAAGTACAGATGCGCCCATATATGCAAGCTCTCGAAGCTCAGTATATGTGATTATCTCTATTGACTGTGGCTTATTGATGATGCGGGGATCAGCGATCATAAATCCGCTTACATCTGTCCAGTTCTCGTATACATCAGCTTTAACAGCACGTGCAACAATTGAACCTGTAATATCAGATCCGCCTCTTGAAAAGGTCTTGATGCTGCCATCAGGCTTAGCACCGAAAAATCCGGGGATAACAGCTCTTTCAACTTTTGAAAGCTTTGCAGCCATCTTCTCATTAGTCTTTTCTGCGTCAAAGTCGCCATTTTTGTTAAAGCATACAACTGTTGCAGAATCAACGAATGTATAGCCAAGGTACTCAGCCATGATCTTGCCGTTAAGATACTCGCCGCGAGATGCAGCATAGTCTTTTCCAGCCTTTTGTTTGAAATTCTTCTCTATCTCCTTAAAGTCATCAGCAAGTGAGAATTTAAGCTTAAGACCTGTTATGATCTCATCATAGCGGGCTTTGATATCAGCAAGCTGTGCATCAAAACTTTTATCTGCCTCAGCAAGTGCATAACATGCATAGAGCATGTCTGTAACTTTCTTGTCTCCTGAGTTTCTCTTACCAGGAGCTGAAGGAATTACATATCTTCTTCCTTCATCACTTCTTATGATGTTACCAACTTTCTCAAACTGTGCGGCACTTGCAAGTGAACTTCCGCCGAACTTAACTACTTTTTTCATTATAATTGCCTCTCTTTAAAGCTCGCGAAGGAATCCCTTTGCTTTAGCGAGCTGTGAATATTTTGCTTTAAAATCTTTTTCTGAGATGAGATCAGTAACGAATGCGAACTCTCCAAATACTTCACTGCTCTCTATAACTTCTATGCCTGAACCAAAGAGCTCTTTGGCCTCTTCTTCACTACTTTCATCTACTCTTACAAAGAATCTGTGAACATAGCTTCCATTATCAGAAAGCTGTGCAGGTGCATCTGTAAGGTTCACATCCATATGGCTTCCTTTATGGATCACAAGGTCGATAAGATCAGCAACAACTGCTGATGCTGTAGCCTCTTTACCTGCACCCTTACCATAATACATAGTACTTCCAAGCATATTACCATGAACTACTATAGCATTAAATACATCATTTACAAATGCAAGAGGATTTTCTGAAGGAATCAGAAATGGTGATACCATGGTAAAAAATCCTGAGTTATTCTTCTTGATCATTCCAAGAAGCTTTATAGACATACCAAGGCTTCTTGCATAGGAGAAATCTTCCTGAGTGATCTTTGTGATTCCTTCTGTCTCTATATCTTCATACTTAACATACTGTCCTGACATAAGAGAAGCAAGGATAGCTGTCTTACGGCAGGCATCGTAGCCTTCAATATCAGCTTCAGGTTTACGCTCTGCATATCCCTTGTTCTGGGCTTCCTTAAGAACTGTTGCAAATCCCACCTTATCTCTATCCATCTTGGTAAGAATATAGTTGGTAGTTCCGTTTAAGATACCTGTTATAGAATCAATCTTCTCATGCTTAAGAGATGTATTTAAAGTTCTAAGAACCGGAATACCACCGCCTACTGAAGCTTCGAAAAGATATGAACAATTATGCTCCTTGGCAATCTTTACAAGCTCAGGTCCGTGCGCTGCAACAAGCTCTTTATTGGATGTACATACACTGATTCCCTTTTCAAGAGCTCTCTTTTCAAAAGTAAAGGCAGGTTCAAGGCCACCCATAGTCTCGCATATGACATCTATTTCAGGATCATTTAAAATGACTTCAATATCATGAACGATCTGCTTTTCATGCTTGTCACCAGGAAAGTCGCGAAGATCAAGGATATACTTGACTTCAACCTTCTCACCGGCACTCTTCTCAACTTCTGCGCAGTTGGTATCCAAAACTTCAACCACACCGCTTCCAACTGTTCCATAACCTAATACTGCTGCCTTGGCCATATTGCCTCCCTTTATCCACATGACTACGTCACGCATAATTATTCATAAAAAATGCAAATCACTTATAAAAGAAAGTTGATCATTTGAAATGAATTCATAAACATTTATTACTTCTATTTTTATTACTTCTATTTTTATTACTTCTATTTATGAAACACCGTTACCGCGTCCACTTATCTGAACCTTATGAACACCAGTTCTTTCGCTGATAGCAGCGGAAAGATCCGTTACGCTTGCTCCTTCATCAATAACCTGAAGACTTATTGAAAGAGAAGCAACTCCGTCGATCGGGATAGACTGATGAATCGTCAGAATGTTAGCTCCCGACTTGGCAATAATCCCAAGGACATCTGATAATAGTCCGGGCTCATCGTCTATCTGAAATGTAAGTGTGAATGTTGATCCGGAAAGAGAATCATGGAATTCATAGATATCATCTTTATATTTGTAAAAAGAGCTTCTGCTTATATCAACCTGTGCTACAGCTTCATTGACTGTACGAACCCTGCCAGATTCTAAAAGCTTTTTAGCTTCAACTACCTTTATGAGTACTTCTGGTATAGCCTGCCTTTGAACAATATAATATCCGGAATGTTCTTTCATAATCTCCCCTGTTCACTAGTGTGTCCTGCACGGACATTTGTGCGTCCATGAAAGATATTCTATCACACTAAAGTGGCAGAGGCAACCATAAATATTATCCAAACATTTTCTAAAAACGCATAAAGATACATTAATTATTACCAAAAAATAATTGTTATCAGGACAACTCAAGGATCTTCGGAAGTATTATTCTGTAATCAAAAAGACTAAATACTTTCTCCTGTCCGCGTCTGGCAATCTCTTTTCTCTCTTCTTCATGCCTTAAATAATAATCGATTTTATCAGGAAGTTCCTCACTATTATGAACAATAACAAGATCCTGTCCGTCAGTGAAATACTCTGAAAGCTCGCTTCTGTATGTAGATATAAGAAAACCTCCGGATCCCATAACATCAAGGACCCTGAGTGACATACCTGTCCTTATAGATCTCATCATGAAGTTGAGATTTATCTTACTTCTGTTAAAAACATGTGGCATACGCCCCATATAGTCTGCTTCTCCAAGATCACGGACATTTAAAAGCGTAGGTCCATTTGCCTTAGTATAAAGGTCAAGTTTAAATTTAAGACCAAGATCCTCTAAAAGAATGCGCCTTTCATCCTGCGTAACCTTCTTTTTAAGGATATCTCTTATAAGAATATCCTGGTCAAAATCGTATTTATCTTCAGAAAGACTAAACTTCATATACTCATTTAGCTTTTGTATCATACCTCTTGAAATAATATTCTCATCAGCTATAAGATCTTCATCAAAGGTATGTCTTTGTCTTTCCATGACGTCTTCAAAAAACGTCCTAAGATCCTCAGGAAGATACTCCGCCGTAAAGTCATAGAAATTGTATTCATTATCATATAAATTGCCAAGAAAAGTAACATCATGCTCATAGCAAGGATATAGGGACAATTTATCTGAAAGCGCCTTAAGCCTTACGGAATTAACTGCAAGAGGGCTGTAATCAACAGTATCTATGCCAATCTTTTTATATAGATCAACAAGACCTTTATCGAACAGATATATCCTGTTTTCACTATTTACAACTTCCTTGGAAGCAAGAGGAAAATGAGGAGAATCAAATACCCATGATATATAAGGGATATGCATCCTGTGACATACTCTTGATATTATGGGAAAAAAATTCCACGTAAAGGCGCAGTCTATCTTCTTACCGTCTTTCTTCATCCTGAGGCTATTCTCAAGAACTCTTTCAAAACCTTCATCTTCATCAAGACGATTCCATGAATAGCGCAGCTCCTCAACATCATGGCCAAGCTCTCGCATTACCATTCTGGTATCTTCACCTGTAAATTCATTCCATACATAATATAGAATACGCATACAAGCGGACCTCTTTTCCTATAATGAAAAAATCATTTGAACTTCCCGCAATCTAAAAGCGACGGATTTTAAGCTGATTTATATTAATTTTGACAAAAAAAGAAGCATCTTGCAACTCCCTGTCACAAGTGCTCCTTCAAAACTTATAGATCACGCCACCCTACGAGATGTAATTCAGTATTTCAGGTCTTTAAACGTCGTTCATCACATGCTGCCATGTAACTTATATATAGATACCGCCATTACAGCGGAAATATATAAACATTCATACCTCCCTGGTTCCTGAAGCTGATTGCATCGCTTAATACCGGTTCCCCAACCCGTACACTACGATGGTGAAATATCCATAGTTCATTTCTATAAGCGCCTTTTATAATGTAACTGATTTATACTATCTTATCAAGAGTTTTTGGCACTTCATTTTTTCCATAATTTTGATAAAAATTTTGTAAAATTTTAACAATTTACATGATAAAAGCCCATAATAATACGCTTTTACAAACATACATATAAAAGCCAATAATAATACATTTTTATAAACATGCCTATAAAAGCCTATAATAATACACTTTTACAAACTTGCATGTAAAAGTGTATCATTCATGATTATTATTAAATTTCCACGCTTCCGTCAAAAACTGTTACGGCAGGTCCTGTCATATATACATTATTACTTTCCCTGTCCCATCTGCAGATGATATCTCCTCCAAGGACATGAACAGTTACTTCATCATCTGTATATCCGTTCAGGATACAGGCAACAGCTGTTGCACAGCATCCTGTACCGCAGGCAAGAGTCTCTCCTGTACCTCTTTCCCATACTCTCATATGGACATTTTTCCTGTCATCTACATGGACGAATTCTGTATTGGTTCTCTGAGGAAAATAAGGATGATTTTCGAACTTTCTACCATATTTTTCTATAGGATAATCAGCAAGCTTTTCATTCTCATTTACAAATACAACTGCATGGGGATTACCCATTGACACGCAGGTCATTCTGAAATTTCTGTCTTCTATAGGAATAGGAAAGTCAACTATCTGATCCCTGTCATGGAACTTTGATTCATCTACAGGAATCTGGGAAGGGATAAGGATAGGCGCTCCCATATTGACCTTGACCATAGTAACCTTACCGTCTGTAACTGTAAGATCAAGATAACGGTTTCTTCCAAAAGAACTTATAGCAAGATCCTTGGTCTTATCTGTCATACCATGATCATAAACAAACTTTGCAACACATCTTATGCCATTGCCGCACATCTCACCTCTTGAACCGTCGGCGTTGTACATCTCCATTTCAAAATCTGCACCTTCTATAGGATTTATAAATATAACTCCATCTCCGCCTATTCCAAAGTGACGGTCTGAAAGCTTACGAACAACTAAAGGCTTCTGATCATTTGGTATCACATTTTTGGCGCCGTCTACATAAATATAATCATTGCCGGCACCCTGCATCTTGGTAAAAGTAATTGTTGCCATAATTATCTGTCCTTTCTGTCTGGGTTAATTCTCATTTATGAAAGAAGGCTCTTAAGCTCATCTATATCAAAACTATAGGTCTTTCCACAAAAATGGCACTTGGTCTCTATAGGCTTTCCATCATTTATTATATCATCAAGTTCCTTGTGTCCAAGAAGCTTAAGCCCCCTTGCAACACGATCCTTGGAACAGTTGCAGTGCCACTCTACAGGCATGGTTCCGTTCCATTTGATATCAAAGCCGTCAAGCACTATCTCAAGCATTTCTTCAGGGCTCTTACCCTCTCTTAAAACATCAGTAACTGTAGTAAACTTCTTAAGATTATCTTCAAGATGAGATATTACAGCATCATCTGCAAAAGGCATAAGCTGAACTATAAATCCGCCGGCCTCTCTAACAGTATTCTCATGATTCATAAGAACTCCAAGACCTACTGATGAAGGAGTCTGCTGGGACTGGGCAAAATAATAAGTGAAATCTTCTGCGATCTCGCCTGTGTACAAAGGAACCTGTCCAACATAAGGATCCTTCATGCCCATGTCACGGATAACAGTAAATGTACCCTTGCCTATACCACCGCCTACATTAAGATGTCCTGATGCATTAGGAGGAAGGATTACATAACCGTTATTAACATAGCCCTTGACCTGGCCTTTATTGTTGGCTGTTGCAAGGACTCCTCCTAAAGGGCCATCGCCGTCTATCTTGACTGTAATAAGATCCTTTTCATTTTCCATCATGGAACCCATCATAAGAGTTCCTGACATAAGACGACCAAGAGCAGCTGTAGCTATAGGGCTTGTATTGTGAGCTTTCCTTGCAGTCTCTACAAGATTTCTCGAAGTAACCGCAAAGGCTCTTATCTGATCGGATGCAGCTGTAGCACGCACCATGTAATCTTTGTAACTTTCATTTGTTTCCATAATTCCTACTTTCTAATTTCTTTTAAAAAAATTGTTTTAGTCTTCGACAACCTCTGTATTATTCTCGGTATTCTTCCTTGCGATAATATATATCCTCTGGCTGTCGCTGTCAGGATCTTTGTGAGTATCAGCATCTATAGCCTTAACAAACTGCATCCCTGACTTTTCAACTATATCCATCATTTCATCAAGAGTATAGCCTCTTTGGAAATGTGTCTCACTGAATTTTCTGTACCTGTCATCTTCTTCATGTACGAAGATAGTAAGGTCGTATTCATTTATAAAAGTATCATCATCATACCAGTTATCCCAGATAAATGCACAATCTTCTCTGTCTTCTGCAATTGTTGTATCACCAATTATATCGCGGTATTTGTGCACGGTATTAAAATCAAAGATGATGATTCCTTCAGGATACAGATAATTATTGACAAGTTTGAGCATCTTTACAACATCTAAAGGATCTGTAAGATAATTAACACTGTCGCATACACTAAGGAAGGTTCCTGCAGTGCAGAAAAGCTCAAACTCTCTCATATCCTGTTCAAGATACATGATATCATGACCTGACTTGTCTCTCTTATTTATAGCAATCTGTAGCATCTGCTCGGAATTATCAATTCCCATGATATCATAGCCTCGTGCCGCCATCTCTTCAGCAAAAGAGCCTGTACCGCAGCCAAGTTCTACTACCATATCCCTTTCCTGTGACAGTTTGTCACTCACATCTTGTAAGTCATTATCAGACTTATCACTATTTATATCATCCGTTACCGGCTTTGAAATACCATATTTATGTATAAGACTACTTATATAATCAGCCCATTCACTATAGGGCGTTTCATCCATAAAAGTATCATAAACAAGCGCAAAATCTGTATATGAATCCATAATAATCCTCGCAGTAAAAAATATTCAAAAGCTTTTTAAGGTCCATATTAAATAATAATCAAAAACTATTTATAGAAGCTATATTAAATAATAATAGAAAAGCTTTTTATAAAGATTAGTGTAGCAGAATAAACTGCCCATTAACCCATGGCATCATTTTATCATTAACCTTAAGTTTTTGGGGATTTATTCCGAAAATATAATCGGAACTTTGTGATAAGAAATCATAAAATTTACATAAAGTCATAAGGGTGCTACATTTACCCCTACATACTTAATACCTATGATCATCTTTTTCTAACTTCAGGGGGGAAGCTATCATATGGCAGGAAGCCTTAAGGAATTCGACTCCAGATCAAAATTTCTGACAATAGGAAGTTTTATAAATAAAGTCAACGAAAACGCTGAAAGCATCATGAATAGCAACTGTGCTTTCATATTCATTAACGTGTCCAATTTTAAGACCTTTAACCAAAGTTATGGATTTGCAGAAGGCGACCATTTCCTGGATCTTCTATCTGAAGATATCCATGATACATTTCCGGATGAACTACTTGGCAGGGTTTCCGGCGATAGATTTATCTTATGTGTAAAATATTCCAAGCAGGAAGAGATCCAGGATAAGCTTGATCGTATTCAGGACAATATCTCTAACTATCAAAAATCCATTCTGATGCACATCAAATGCGGAATCTATATAAATGATAAAAGCGGCAAAAAGCCAACGCAGATGATCGATTGTGCCAAGCTTGCCTGCGACTACATAGAAGATGATATAAACAGACATATCATATTCTATAACGAGGATATCAAAACTGAGCTAAACTTCAGACACTACATAATCACAGGATTTGAAAACGCTGTCAAGAATCACTATATACAGCCTTATTTTCAATGTGTTATAAGAGCTCTTACAGGAAAAGTATGCGGTTATGAAGCTCTTGCAAGATGGATCGATCCAACCTATGGCTTTATAGCTCCTAATGTATTTGTACCTATCCTTGAAAATGCAAAGCTCATACATATGCTTGATCTGTGCATTATAGAGCAGGTATGCATGGTACAAAAAGCCGCCATAGACAATGGTTTTCCAGTTCAGCCCATATCTGTAAACTTATCCCGTCTCGACTTTCTTTTATGCGATATCTTTAAAGAAACTGATAATATAAGAAAAAAATATATGCTTCCACCAAAGCTTCTTAATATCGAAATTACAGAAGGTGCTTTTGCTGAAGCTAATACACCTCTTACACAAGGCGTAGATCATTTCAGAAAAGCAGGATATCAGATATGGATGGACGACTTTGGAAGTGGATTTTCTTCACTTAATAACCTGCAAACCTACCAGTTTGATCTTATCAAGATAGACAGAATGTTCCTTAAAGACATGAATGATAATCCAAGATCAAGGATCATCCTTGCTTCAGTCATCAACATGTCCAAAACACTCAAAATGCACACACTTGCAGAAGGAATCGAGACTGAAGAAGAGTTTAACTTCCTTCGTTCCATAGGATGTGAAAAAATACAGGGCTACTACTTTGGTAAACCAAAGCCATGTGACCCTGCTGTTCAAATGGATGATAACTGTGAAGACTTAGATTACCACAACTACTACGACAAAATGGGTGAAGTAAATGTTCTTTCGCCCTCTCCTTTTGATACTTCAATGACCAGAATTTACAGCGAAGAAGCAATCGCCATCTGCGAAGTAGCTGATGGAGATAATCTTTCTTATATTCTTTATAATGATGCCTTTAAAGAACTTCTTTTAAATCTTAATATAAATTCAAAAGAACAGGCAGAAGAAAGGTCCAGAGAAAAAGGCGTTCGTGAAAACGATATGTTCTTTGAGCTTGCCAAAAAGGCTGAAAATACAGGTAAGATAGAATCAACTGACCTTATTATAAATGGTATGGTAATAAATGAGCGTATGAAATTCCTTGCAAGAAAAGGAGATACCGCTGTCTATCTTCTTTCAAGCACTAATCTCTCATCCCAAAAGACCATTCTTCAGGCACGTAACATACAGGCTGCCATGCGCCATATGCTGACGCTCTACTTCAGAATTGATCTCTATGATGAATCAGGTAGAGTTGAAAATATATATCTTAACTCAAGTCAGGGCAGAATAACTGATGAAAGCACTGATTCCAAAGAGGCAGTACGTATATATTCCGAAAGATTTATCATACCTTCAGAAAGAGAGAAATTCAGAGAATATTATGATATGTCTACTGTTCATGAAAGGCTGAAAGATAAAAAAGAGAATTACCTTGCAGAATTCTTCCATTC
>NZ_JAILQF010000436.1 GCF_024699075.1 Butyrivibrio sp. | reverse complement strand
TCAATTTATGAAGACTCATCTATATACAAGAAGACGTTTGATGATGCAGATGTTAACATCTGTCCTTATAGCGAAGTAGAAAAGCGTCTTGAAGAGCGAAGAGAAGAAATTGGATTATCTGAAGATGTCATGGGATAAGTTAAAAGAGTAGGATTACTTAACTGCTTCTTCGGTATATATCGAAGAAGCAGTTAAGTAATATACAGAAAAAGATATATTTGGCATAAAAAGAGGATCAACAATTAAGTCTGATTCAGGAGTGACAGAAAATCAACAGAGTGGTGCTCCAGAGTATGAGTATAAGAAATATTATGTTTCTTATAAACTGGGTCCTAATGGTCGTCATATTGAAGAAAGTCCAGGATATTATATTATTGATCAGCAAGAAGCATCTGGAGATGAAGCATATAAGTATATAGATGGATATTCTGAACAATAAATATACTATTAGTATATCAATCAAACTATATAGAAAGGTATAAGATGAAAAAGAGATTAATTATTCTGGGGATTTTTAATATTTTAGTTGTTCTCATAGTTTTCCTTGCTATATATGGAAGAAAAGAAATAGCAACTATACATAATCCAGAAAACCATGATTATTATATTAAGGCATATCAAATAGGGTATATCCGTACTACATATTATCGATGCGTATGTATTTTGTATGGACCAAACGGAGAAATATCAAGAGAATATTTTGATGCAATGTCGACTGATCAGATTGAGCCAAGATATATGAAAGAGGATATTAGCATTGATATTATTTGGATGGACGATTATGTTTCTGTAAGTTCAACGGAGCGAGGGTCTGTTGGATCGACACGTAAATTCTATATTGATGGACGGATTATAATAGAACCTTGCGATTGGGATGTGGACTGGTGATATCAAAATAGATACATCGATTAATAGGTTGGCTTGGAGGTCTTTTATGAATAAAAGAGTGACTAATGTTTTTTTAACAAGTCTTTGCTTAGCGATAATAGTTGGATGTGGTAATGATAATAAGGAATCGCAGATATCGTCCAGTCTGTCATCATCAGACGCAGCAATAGATACATCTTCAAATACTCAAATCATAACATCTTCTAATGAAGATAAAACAACTGAGAACACCAAAATAGAAGTTCCTGAAGGAATGTATTTAAGCGAACTTACAGGGGAGCCAATTGATGATTCTCTTAAAGATCAACGTCCAATTGCTGTTATGATTGACAATGAATACGATTCCCTTCCTCATTATGGGACAACAGAGGCGGATATAGTTTATGAACTTATAAACAGTACAAACCAAGACAGAATTACTCGTCTTATGTGTATTATTAAAGATTGGGGAGATATTCAGAAACTTGGAAATATTAGAAGTGCTCAGCCTACTAATATTATGCTTGCTGCAGAATATAATGCTGTTCTATGTCATGAAGATGGACCATGGTACAACGAGTTTTATTATCAGCTGTATTCTTCAGATCATTTCTCTGGGGTGTTTTCTCATGTAGATACCAGTAATCGTCTACTATATGAAACATTTATATTAGCTGGAGATCTTGATAAGGCATTTTCAGATTCAAATATAACACCAACTTATAGTGATACATATTATGAAAGTGGTGATAAATTATGCTTTACCGATTATGGAACAGTTGTTGATCTTGAAGGGCAGGTATCTGCCGTAACAGAAGTTGCACTTCCGTTTTATCATAACAGTTCGATGTTAAAATACAACGAAGCGACTGAGAAGTATGAGTATTATGAATATGGAAGTATCTATCAAGATGCTGAATATAGTAATTCACTTGCTTTTGATAATGTGATACTGCAGAACACAAGAATATATAATATAGATGATAACGGATACTTGGAATACGACTTTAATTCAAGTTTAGAAGTATGCAATTATTATCTTACCAGGGGGAAGTGTATTCCTATTTACTGGAAAAGTGATAATAATAGTATTGTTCATTATTATACTGACGCTGATTTTACCAAGGAACTTGAGATGAATACAGGAAAGACATATATAGCACTGGTTCCAAGTGATACTTGGGATGAGGTTAGTCTTAATAATTGAAATATGTAATTACGGGGAATAGAAACAGTAATTCCTCCTATGCAGACATATGCTTAGCGCTATAGATGCTTAGGAGGAATGATTTTTCAAAACATTCAGTTTTTAGTGATGAATAAGAAGTTTTATTCGGAGGAACTATGAAAAGAGTCAGATGGGATCTTGACCAGCTTAAGGAAGTGCAAAAACAACAGGAAATAGCAATGACTTCCACAGAGCAGGTAATAAATAAGGCACGGAATGATCTGAATTCCATGACAGAAGAAGTCTGGGAAGGCGAAGACGGGGATATAGCAAGAGAACTTCTTGGATATCTTGTCTATAAAGAAATGCCCCAGACATGGAAAGAGATAGATGCAATAAATATAGCCATAAAGAAAGCTCAGAAGACAGCTTATGAATCCAAGAATTTTTATAGGATGGTGTGAAATGAAAAAGATTTTTGTTGGCATTGGTATTCTTGCAGTAATTATCATTGTAATGATCTTAAGCTTTTTTCTTAAATATGGAAAAAGAGAAGTGGTGACCCAATATAACCCATCAGATAGTAGTTTTTACGTAAAGGTATATCAGACAGGTTTCTTGAGGGATTATAGATATAAATGTGTATGCATTTTATATGGTCCCGATGGAGAAATATCTAGAGAATATTTTTACGCAATGTCTACAGATGGTGGTGTTAAGACGCATATGGACTACAGTATTGAGGTTCAATGGAAAGATGAATTTGTTTCAATAAGTGTAAAAGATCCTAAAAGTGGGGGTGTTACAAGAAAATTCTATATAGACGGAAGAATAACATTGGAAGAATGTGGCTGGGATGCAGATTTTTAACGGGATTATCTTGGTGGAGGACTGGCATGAATAAAAGAGTAATGACTGCTATTACTATTGGTCTTTGTACGGTAATGATAGCTGCGTGTAATAAGGAAGAAACAAATGAACAGACATCTTCTGTCTTTACATCAGAAGTAGAAGATGAAAAAATAACGGATTCTTCTGCGTCTATATCTAACAAAGAAGATAAGATCAGTAATAATACAAAAGCAGAAATACCAGAAGGGATGTATATTAGTGAACTTACAGGTGAGCCCTTAGATGAATCGCTTGAAGATCAGCGTCCTATTGCGGTGATGATTGATAATGATAAGAAATCTTTTCCTCACTACGGAACAACTCAGGCTGATATTGTATATGAACTGATAAATACCACAACGAACGACCGATTAACGCGTCTTATGTGTATATACAAAGACTGGGGGTCCATTGAACAGATTGGTAATATCAGAACAGCACAACCAAGCAATATAGTTCTTGCTGCTGAGTTTGATGCTGTATTATGCCATGAGGGCGGCCCTTGGTTTAATGATGAATATTTCGATCAGGAAAAATTTGCAGATCATTTTACGGGAGTGTTTACTAATACTGCTGTAACAAACGATGATCTGTATACAGAGTATATCATGGCTGGAGATTTGGATAATGCATTTGCAAATTCATCAATTTCTTCAACCTACAGAGAGATTTATCCAAAAGATGATCACAAATTAAAATTTACAGATTATGGAACAATAGTAGATCTTCAGGCTTATGTTACAGATGTAACAGATGTAATAGAAATAGTGCTTCCTTTTTATCATAACGAATCAACCTTAAGATACAACGAAAATACTGAGAAATATGAGTATTATGAGTACGGAAATCTGTATCAGGACGCAGAGGGTGGCGGAATACTTGCATTTGATAATGTAATTATTCAAAATACAGATTTTCATATGTTGGATAATAACGGATATCTCGAATACTATTTTTATCAATATGATAATGACAACGGTTACTATATTACTAAAGGCCAGTGCATTCCGATTTACTGGGATAGATATAGGGATACAGATATAGTCCATTATTATGCGGATGCATCATATACACAAGAGATTCAGATTAATACAGGAAAGACATATATAGCTCTTGTCCCAAGTGATACATGGGATGAGGTTAGTCTTAATAATTAAAATT
Source organism: Butyrivibrio sp. (assembly GCF_024699075.1). Next base: position 1,198 of record NZ_JAILQF010000436.1, on the reverse strand, counting down.
TGTAATTACGGGGATTAGAAACAGCAATTCCTCCTATGCAGACATATGGATGGTATGTAATGAAAAAAAGAATAATTGTCACTAGTATTATAGTAGTTTTTGTTATGTTTCTTTTTCTTTTGGCAGAATATGGAAGAAAAGAAATAGTGTCCGTTCATAATCCATCAAATAGTGATTATTACATTAAGATATACCAAATAGGTTATATTCCAAATGATGAATATAAGTGTTTGTGCATTCTATACGGACCTAATGGAGAAATATCTAATGAGCAGTTCAACGCTATATCAATTGAATCAGGTAATCCTAAATATATGAAAGAAGGCTATAATATTAATACTTATTGGACAGATGAGTTTGCAGCTGTGAGAGTGAGCGATTGCAACTTGGGAGAGGTTGAAAGGAAATATTACCTAGATGGAAGAATTATTCTTACCCAGCTGTATTGAGTGAAATGTATCATGGAATAATCATTAAATAATTGAAATATGTAATTACGGGGAATAGAAACAGCAAATCCTCCTATGCAGATATGTGCTTAACATTATAGACGCATAGGAGGAATGATCTTAATTCCATGACAGAGGAAGTCTGGGAAGGCGAAGACGGGGATATGGCAAGAGAACTTCTTGGAGAGCTTGTCTATAAAGAAATGCTCTAGACATGGAAAGGAAAATTAAATTGAAAAGGGGCTTTTGTAAGTTCATATTAACAGCAGTGGTAACGACAACATTTCTATCTGGATGCAATAGTGCGCAGCTAAGACTTAATTCAGATGATGATACAACAACAGAAGAATCTTCTGAAGATACTTCCGAAGACAAAGATGACGTATCGCCTGACAATTCCGCAGAAGACACATCAAAAGACGACGAATCTGATAAAACAGACGCTTCCACACAAGACACTTCTGACGATAACGCCGAAGACGATTCCCCAAAGACATCTTCAGCCCAGTCTATAGAAGAGCTGTCAGATTATGATTCAGCAGAAACAATGGAAGGTGATGAGCTCTCCGGCGCTGAACTTGAAAAGCTTGAGGAGTATCTTAACCAGGTAGATAATTATGGTTTTACTCTTGCATCATACAAAAATGCAGACCAGATTGACTGGGGAGATGTTTTGGCTTATGGAGCAGGCATTGAAAACTGCGATTATTCCCAGGAAGCAGTAGACGCTTATCTTGAAGCAAGTGATG
>NZ_JAILQF010000347.1 GCF_024699075.1 Butyrivibrio sp. | reverse complement strand
GGAATTCTTCGCATCCACAAAATGATATCCTTCCGGCAGCTTGTAATCCAGTTTTCCCTCCCGAAGATCAAATATTCTGTCAGTCTCTTCGTACTCCACGCGGTAACCGCGTTTTTTTGCTTCTTCAATAAGTGCCGTCTGGCCGCTCGAGAAGATCAGTTCCCGAGGCTCCTCAAACTTCGGATATGCAGTTTCGGCATATTCAATCATCTCCGCCGCAAGAAATTCATATCCCGGTCTTAACACAAAATAGGTTGATGTTACAGGCTGTTCATAAAACACAAAAGCCACCGGGAGACTGCCGTCCATCCAGAACCGGTTTAATCTGAGGTAATCCTTATCAAGCCATGAACTGATGATCGCATACTCGAAAAACGGGGCGGCATGCCCGTTGGTTTCCTCATGATCGTAAACATCTGTCATGAGTTTCCATGCCAGATCTATGTCTGTTAATATTTGAAACTGCTTTGTTTTAAGATCCTTCATTATTATTTCCATCCTTCATCGGTCTTTCCTGTTGCTGCTCTATGGATCACGGAAACGTGCGTGATCTTGTTTGCCTCATCAGGATACTCTTTATCAAAATGCATGCCTATCGCTTCTGCGGTTTTGTATGATGCCTCATTCGTATATTTGCAGTATGAATACAGTGACGGATAATCCGTATTCTCAAAAGCCCAATCTCTGACGGCTTTCGCGGCTTCTTTGGCATAGCCATGTCTCCAGTATTTTTTGTGAATATGGTATCCGATCTCCGGCAGTTTTTCTCCGTCAATATTCTGTATGGTAATGCCGCAGTCTCCGATGAATTCCCCGGTTTCTTTTAAGACAACCGCCCACAGCCAAATCCGTACCGGGCATAGTTCTCCAGATTCCATTCGATCCATCGTCCGGTCCTTGCTTCATCAAACGGTGCCGGGTAATGCTGCATTGTTTCGGTATCCGACATGATTTCATACAGGGCGTCAAAATCATCCATTGTATACTCCCTGAGCAGGAGTCTTTCTGTTTCTATTATCATTTCATACCCTTAATACCTTCAAAGCTGTTCTACTCCGGACTCAGTCTGATCTACACGGGGATCCATATTTGTCATCACAACAGAAATCTCCCCGGTCACGTAATTCATTTTCAGCATACTCTGTCCGTTCCGTTTCCAAAGGTCTATACCACAAGCACCGTTGTATGATCCCCTTTTTCAAAATACTCTCTGATGCTGTTTACAATCTCCTCATGATACTCATATTTATCATCCAGGTCATTTACCACCTTAAGCATTTCAAGGCGACTGCTCATCATCAGTTCCATATCATCAGGTGTGGCGATCTTATATGCAGTGCTGTAGCTTAGCCGGTCCGGCAAATGATGAAGATACATGTCTATCGCATCTGTGTTTTCTTCCAAAACTTTCATCAACCCATTGGCCGGATAGGAATGATTGTCATGATAATCTATTTCACCTTCACTCTTTATTTCAAAAGCAAGTATCTCTTCATCTGTCGAAAAATCAGCACTTACACCTTCTTTATTTCCTCTTGCATCAAGCCTGATCCATTTCCACTTTCATAATAAACCTCTTTCTCCGGACTATTTGTGGATTGTTTCAATCTGGTTACTTACACATCCGTTTTTTGCTTTATTCCCATGACGGTTGCCATAGTCCGGGAATTCTGCCTTCTTATCTGAAATTTGGATTAATTCACCAACTGCAGTTATCACATTAGCCTTTGCCTTCTCATTTGCACCTCTAATAGCTTTTGTATATTTTGAATGTGTAAACTCATCTGGAAAATCTGATCCTATATATATCTTTTCTGCAGTTTCGGCAATCTCATAGTATTCCCCGATATAGTGCATTAATATCTGTTCTATGTCATCCCAATTAATCGATCTTCTTGACTTAAATAAAATATCATTAATCAAGACTATTTTGTTCCCGTCCGGATCAGTAACAATGTCAATCTTATTTTTTGTTTTCTTTTTTTCAGCAAAAATCCCCTCAAATTTTATCTGATATGCCAACAGCCTCGGGATATATTCCGGAGGAGTTCTTCGACCTGCTTCCCAGTCTTCCAAAGTACGAACAGGGATACCCGTATGCTCCGAAAACTCTTTACGTGACATCCCTGTACTTTCCCGCAATTCTTTTATAAATTTTGCTGTATCCATAAAATCCTCCTCGCATTGCGTTTTGATAAGAACAATATATCATAATATGCTCGGCTTCGCAATGCGTGGCCGATTGACAAATATTATAAAAATTGAAAAGCCTATGTAAGATTTGTTATGCTTTGAACTCCTTCAGGGATTCCAGCCACATGGACTTTTGTCCGAATCAATGCGTCCGATCTTCTCCGAACACTTCATATGCGGTATATTCATGATCAAATTCATATCCAGGCTTTTCTGCCAGACGAACTGATTTCATATTCTGGGCATCCCAGCTCGGATATAATCCTTCATCAAGACAGCGTAAGATCAATGCAGCACTCGCGATTGTTGCAAGACCTTTTCTGCGTTCTTCCTCTACCGTATCAACCTCTATCTCGATTCCTTCGTTGTATCTGGTATAGGAAGAAGCCCCGGCTACGATCCGGCCGGATTTCATAATCACCATTCCCCGCCCGAGTGCCAAAAAATTATCCTTACTTTTAAATGATGAAACAAAATCCCTTGTCACCGGATCAGGAAGGCACAAGTCGTAGGTTATCTCATCGATCTCTTTCATCTCATATCCGACAGGCAGCTTTGCCAGCATGTTTCTCAACATAACTTTATCAAAACAAGTATCCTTTTTGATGGCGTACCTGGTTATCTTCTTTGCCGTAGGAAAGCACTCTTCAATGCAGGCTTCCCACGCTCTATTCTGTGGCACCATGATAACAAAGCCTTCAGGTTTATTGATCACAAATTCCCTGTCGGGTTCTCCCGCATAAAAAGCGAAGCATCCAACATAAGCCATTGCAGACTTTGGACACTTAAGATCCGTCACAAAGACTTTTCCCATCACTTTCTGCAAACAGGAATAGATCAGCGTTTCCTGCCAGTCTTCAAAAAGACATGCCGCTCTTGAGGTATCGGTTAATTCATATAACATTTTCGTATCGATTCTCCCTATATATCTATATCATCTGAAAATACCTCATGGCATCTTCTATCGCCTTAAGATTCTCCTCCGGGCATCCCGGCTGTTTACTATCCTCAGATTTAGGTTTATTATAGTTTTCCCGCTCGATGATCCCATGCTTCTGCTTTACCTGAGCAATATTCAAATTTGTCACATTAACTCCGTACTTCTCCTGCACCCAGTCCTGGATCTCCTTGTATGTAGCCTTGGCTTCTGCACTTGTCAGGTCCAGTTCATCCATATCCACCTTTACGTTGATATGGTGCTTAGCCTAATGAAGTTTGGACAATAAGCAGACCGTCTCCACATGAACGCTCATCGGGAACATATCGCAAGGACGTATGTGTTCCAGCTTATAGCCTCCATCGCAGAGGATCCTTAAATCTCTTGCCAGTGTTGCACTGTCACAGCTTACATATACGATCCTTTTGGGAGCCATCTTGAGCATGGTTTCAAGAGCTGCTATATCACAACCTTTTCTTGGTGGATCAATACAGATAACATCTGCATAGATTCCCTCTTTTACATACAGATCAGGAAGTACTTCCTCGGCTTTTCCTACATAGAATTTTGCATTTGTAATATTATTTCTTATAGCATTTTCATTGGCATCATCAATTGCCTGAGGGATTATCTCTATGCCATATACCTTCCCGGCTTTTTGGGACATAGACAGAGTTATCGTACCTATTCCGCAGTACAGATCCCATACAGTTTCATTGCCTGAAAGCTGTGCGTATTCTATAGCCTGTCCGTAGAGCTTCTCTGTCTGAATTGGATTAACCTGATAAAATGACAAGGGCGAAATATTGAACTGAAGTCCGCATAATGTGTCCTTGATAGTATCACTTCCCCATAATGTAATAATTTCGGTTCCCATTATTACATTGGTCTTTTCCGTGTTGATACTAACAGATATACTGGTCATTCCATCTACAGCTGAAAGCCTTGATATAAGCTCATCCTGATTTTTAATATATATATCATTTTTAGATTTTTTATTATAGTTGATAACAAGGCATACCATCAGTTCCTTACTTACAAAGCCTTTTCTGATAAGGATATGTCTGACAAGCCCCTTACCGGATACTTCATCGTAAGGCTCAATGTGGTATTTCTCCATATGTGAGATTATTGTTTCAAGGATAGCCTTGTTGTCAGAGACACCGATCATACAATCAGTATTAGGGATTATATTATGGGAATGACCCGCATAGAATCCTGTTACGATCTTTCCGTTTTTATCTTTGCCAACAGGGAACTGAGCTTTATTTCTATATGCAAATGGCTCATCCATTCCTATAATGGGTTCCATGATACTGTCAACAAAAGCTTCATCAAATCCGCCAAGTCTTATGATATTATTCCTAACTTTGCTTTGCTTGAATCTAAGCTGGCTCTCATAAGACATGTTCTGGATCTGGCATCCGCCGCACTGCCTTGCAATAGGACATTTTGGTATAACCCTGTCATCTGAAGGCCTTATTACTTCTTCAAGGTGGGCATAAGCATAATTTTTCTTGGCTTTCATGATCTTAGCCTTAACTCTGTCTCCAATTACCGCATCTTTAATAAAGAGAGTATAGCCATCTATCTTGCCTATACCCTCTCCGTCATTTCCTATATCTGTAATTTCTACTGTGAGCAGATCATCCTTTTTATAGATTCTGCCCATATTCTTATCCTTCATATAAACCTCTTACCCAGATCATCTCTATTTGCCCAAAGACTACATTACATCTTCGTCCATCACCTTTGCCTTAGGCAGGGAAAAAACAAATTCAGTTCCAACTCCAACAGTACTTATGACATTAATGTTTTCGCCGTGTGCCTTAATTATCTCTTTGACTATAGAAAGACCAAGTCCCGTACCTTTTTTATCCTTGCCTCGTGAAAGGTCGGATTTATAAAATCGTTCAAAGACCATCTTCTGATCTTCTTTAGGAATTCCTATTCCGGAATCCTTAACTGAAACAAATATCTTGTTTTTCTTCTCAGTTGTTTCTATCTTGATCACAGAATCATTATGACTGAACTTTATGGCATTATCCATAAGATTATAAAGAACCTGCTGGATCTTGCCCATATCAGCAAGTACGATCATCTGTTCATCTGTAAGAACAAGTTCTATTGCTATCATTTTGGATCTGCAGGTTCCTTCAAAGGTAGCTGCAGTATCTCTTATGACTTTATTAATATCAAACTCAGCTTTTTCAAGCATCATGCCGCTTCCGATATTGTTGAGAGTCAGAAGTCCATTGGTAAGCTTTGTAAGTCTGTCTGTTTCATTAAGTACAACCTGAAGATAATGTTCATGCATTTCGGGCGGAATAGTTCCGTCTATCATAGCCTGAAGATATCCTCTTATGGATGTAAGCGGAGACCTGAAGTCATGGGATACATTGGCTATAAACTTGCGCTGGTCCTCTTCTGATCTTGCGATCTCTCCTGCCATATAAGATACAGCCGCACCCAGATATCCTATCTCATCATCAGATTCCAGGGTGAACTTATAATCCATATTGCCGGATGCATACTGCTCTGTAGCTGTCGTAACCTTCCTAAGAGGTATATATACAAGCTCTGTAAAAAATATCAGAATGATACCTGAAAGAAGGAACAGTATTATAAGCAGAAGATACGAGATATTCAAAAGCTCATTAGCATCTGCCTTTATAGCACTCATAGGAGTATGTATTACTACATAGGCTCTAACCTTGTAATTAGCAGTAATTGGAGCAAATACAGAAAGCTCTTCTTCCTGGAAGGTTCCAAAGAAATCTCCCACTGTGTAATAAGTACTTCCTGTAACTGTAGGATCAAATCCATCAACTACAACTTCTGCATTTTCATCAAGGACTCTGCTTGAATCAATTACAAGTCTTCCTGACGGGTTAATGATCCATATTGTTGACTGCATATATCTTGACAGATCAGTAAGCTGAGATTGAACTGTTGAAATCGTAGTATCACTATTATAAAGGTCTGTCGCATAAGTGTTAGCTATCTGAGTCGCCTCAGAATAGAGCTTCTCTGCTCTTGATCTTCTGCAGAATTCCATTGTCATATTAGATATGACAGTAGCTACAGCTATAAATCCGAACACAGCGAACAATACATATGCAATTAAAAATTTAAAATAGATAGTACGCTTCATCTATTATTCTCTTCTTTAAACGCTTTCGAATTTGTAGCCAATACCCCAGATAGTAGCAATCTTCCACTTTTCATGATCCTTGATCTTCTCACGAAGACGCTTGATATGTACATCTACTGTACGTGTGTCACCAATATATTCATAGCCCCATATCTGGTCAAGGAGCTGTTCACGTGTAAATACGTGATTGGGTGATGCTGCAAGGAAGTACAAAAGCTCAAGTTCCTTAGGCGGCATCTCAACACGCTGACCTTTATAGGTTACGGAATAATTGGTCATATTGATCTCAAGATCAGGATAACTTACTACCTTATCATCAGTTTCTTCTTTTTCAGGAGGAGCCATTCTGGTCCTTCTAAGTACAGCCTTGGCTCTTGCTACAAGCTCCTTGGAATCAAAGGGCTTCTCCATATAATCATCTGCACCCATCTCAAGTCCAAGAACCTTATCGAATACTTCACCTTTTGCTGACAGCATGATGATAGGAACCTGAGACTTGGCTCTTATCTCTCTGCAAACAGCATATCCGTCAATTCCCGGAAGCATAAGATCAAGAAGTATCAGATCAGGCTGAAAGCTTTTGAACATTTCAAGAGCCGTCTCTCCATCACCGGCAATCTGAGTTTCATAACACTCTTTTACCAGATAAAGAGATATGAGTTCTGCAATATTGCTGTCGTCATCTACAATCAATATTTTCTGTTTGTTAACCATTTCATTCTCCCTTGTAATTACGCTATAAGAGCCTTTCTTGGCTACCTTTTCTTACTTAAATGTTACTATAGTTACACCAGAATCGCCTTCACCGTATTCTCCAAGCTTGAAGCTCTTGACGTATGGTATCTGGCGAAGCCTCTGCTGAACGGCCTGTCTTAATATACCTGTTCCCTTGCCGTGTACGACTCTGACGCTTGGAAGATGAGACATATAAGCCTGGTCCAGATACTGCTCCATTTCATGAATGGCATCATCTGAGTTCATACCGATAAGGTTTACTTCATGGTGTATGTCACGTCCCTTGGACAGATCAAGCTTTCTTCCCTGTGATCTGTTATTTTCAAAAGTAGACGCATCCATCTTGAACTTTTTATTGATCTTCTTCTCTTCTTCATCAGCAACAAGGACTATGTCACGAATATTAGTTTTGGTACGGATGATTCCGCACTGAACGAACATATTGCCGCCCTTATCAGGCATGGTGGATACTGTACCTTTAAGTCCCATAGATACGATCTTAACTGAATCTCCAAGACGTATCTGACTTTCTTTAAGTATCTTATGACCCTTGTCCTTATCACTTCCTGCTGCTGAAAGCTTCTGATTCTTGTCAGAAATATGCTTATTAAGCTTTGACCTTTCTCTGTCGAGCTCCTGTATTCCGGCATCTTTGCCGGCTTTACGGAAGTTCTTTATGGTTTCGTCAGCAACCTTCTTTGCATCTGCAAGAATATCTCTTGCTTCCTCATTAGCTCTTCTTAAGATTTCCTCTCGAGTTGTATCAAGCTTATCGGATTTCTTCTCATAAGTCTTTTTAAGCTCTGAAAGCTCTAATCTGTACCTTTCTGCAAGTGTACGTTCCTTCTCGGCAAGTACACGATTTTTTTCAAGGTCAGAAAGAAGATCTTCAAAACGCTTATCATCACTGTCTATCTGCTTCTTAGCAGCTTCTATGATCCTGTCAGGAAGTCCAAGTTTTGATGATATTGCAAAAGCATTGGACTTACCCGGAACTCCGATAAGGAGTCTGTAAGTAGGTCTTAGAGTTGAAACATCAAACTCGCAGCTTGCATTCCTGACGCCTTCTGTGGAAAGGGCATAAACCTTAAGCTCAGCATAGTGAGTTGTAGCCATAGTTGTTATGCCGCGTTCATGAAGATCGTTAAGGATTGATATTGCAAGAGCAGCACCCTCTGTAGGATCAGTTCCCGCACCAAGCTCATCGAAAAGGCAAAGTGAATCTTCATTGGCCTCGTTAAGTATCTTAACTTCATTAGTCATATGTGATGAGAAGGTAGAAAGAGACTGCTCTATTGACTGCTCATCACCTATATCAGCATAAACTTCATTAAATATTGAAAGCTCAGATCTGTCACCTGCAGGTATGGCAAGTCCTGACTGTCCCATGAGAGTCAGAAGACCCACTGTCTTTAAGGTTACAGTCTTACCACCTGTGTTAGGGCCAGTGATTATAAGCATGTTAAAATCACCGCCGCAGTACACATCAATAGGAACAACCTTGTTCTTATCAATAAGAGGATGGCGTCCTTTTCTAATATTAAAGCTATGATCCTTTTTCATGATCGGAGTTGTTGCATTCATAGAAAGGGCAAGAGATGCCTTTGCAAAAATAAAATCAAGCTCCGTCATAAGCTTTGCATTATCTGAAATAGCCTGTGTATATTCACCTGCCTGCATTGAAAGATCAGCAAGGATCTTCTCGATCTCTTTTTGCTCTTCAAGCATGAACTCGCGAAGCTTATTGTTGAGTTCTACAATAGCCTGAGGTTCTATAAAAAGAGTTGATCCTGATGATGACTGATCATGAACAATACCGGATACCTGCGACTTGTATTCAGAACGAACCGGCAGACAGTATCTGTCATCACGCATCGTTATAACATTGTCCTGAAGATAGCTGTGCATGGATCCATTGACCATGGAACTGAGCTTATCATGTATACGATCACCTGTAAGAGCTATGCTGCGTCTTACATGTGCAAGCGCGGGACTAGCATCAGAAGCGATCTCATCTTCTGAGATGATACATCTTCTTATCTCCTTGGATATAGGAGTAAGTGGCTCAAGTCCATCGAACATGTCTGTAAGTGAATCAGAAGGAGACTCTTCCTTATCACGTCTTCCATAATTTTTGATCCTTGAAACATTTTCAAGCATCGATGCAATTTTTAAAAGAGCTGCAGCATCAAGTGATGCTCCAATTTTAAGTGCTCTTACATATCCTGAAACATCTGTATTTGAGCCAAAAGATGTTGAACCCTTTTGAAATATTCTGGCTATGGCATCAGATGTATGTGTCTGTGCCTTTGTTATCTCATCCATATCCGTCATTGGCAAAAGCTCTCTGCAAAGCTTTCTACCCGGCTCTGAACCTGCATGATCAACTAGCATGCTTATAATTTTGTCGTACTCAAGTACTTTTAAAACTTTCTCATTCATAACTTATATTGCCTTTAAAACTCTTAATAATGTAAATTCATATTCGGTCCAAGTCAGGCTCAGATCGAAATGATTTTGATTCTTGCGTTATTTTATACTTTCCCCAATTTATCACCATATTCTATAATATCGTAACCACCGCCCTGCGGCAAGTTTTTAAACTTATTAATAAATGTGGTAAAATATAGATATTCTCACGAAACTGGCACCAGATGTGCGTTTCGTTTAAGTAAAGCCGTGCTTTCAAAGAGCCTGTAATATAGCTGTATAATTTCTCTTTGGACACTGCATTTTAGATAATCAAAAGCTTAGATCATACATACCGGGAGGGTCCTTATGGCAGATCTGGATTCCAAAAAGCCTGACACAACAGGCAAAAGCAAAGAGGCTACCGACGATGAAGGTCAGCCGCTTGCAAATACTGATTTTATGCGGGAAAAAATAAAATCCCGTCCCATCAATTCCAAGAAACTTTTAAGACGTACTATCATCACAATAGTAATGGCTATCATATTCGGAATTGTAGCATGCTGCACATTCCTTTTGCTTCAGCCTCTTCTTAGTAATCAACTGGGTTCTTCAGATAAGGCTCAGACCGCAGTATCTTTTCCCAAAGAAACTGTAAGCGATGAGATACAGCGTGAAGACCTTATTGCAAGCGAAGAAGAAAAGGCCGCTGCAGATGCTGCAAGCGCCCAGGCATCAGTCAACGAAAGTGTCACAGAAGCTGCCGAAAAAGAGATTGCAGCTGCACTTAGCTCACTTAGCCTTACCTCTGCCGACTATGCAACTATTTATGAATCACTAAAAGAAGTGGCAGACAGTGCAGAAATATCCGTAGTAACAGTAACAGCCGCAACACAAGGAACTGATTTTATCAATGACTCTTTTGTCAAAGAAGCTTCTACTTCAGGACTTATAGTAGCCATAACAGATACTGAGACTCTGATACTTGCAAACAGTAGCAGTCTAAGTGATGCACAAAGCATAATGGTAACCTTTTATGATGAGCAATCCGTAACAGCACAGATCAAGGCTTCAGACTACATAACAGGACTTGGCATCATAAGCGTATCAAATACCGATATTCCTTCAGAAACAACAGATGTTATAGAAGCTGCAACGCTTGGAACTTCTCTGTCATCAAATCTTCTGGGAACTCCTGTTATTGCTGTGGGTTCTCCTACAGGAACACCCAATTCCCTTAGCTACGGCATGATCACATCTACAGGACGTGTTCTAGACCTTACTGACAGTAAGTACACACTCATGACTACAGATATCTATGCAAGTCCTCTTGCAAGCGGATTTATTATAAACTTAAGCGGACAGGTAATAGGCGTTATCGATATGTCCTATAACGAAGAAGGCCTTGAAAATCTGGTATCCGCGATAGGAATATCTGATGTTAAGACTCTTATACAGAACCTTTCTAACGGAATAGTTCCTCCATATCTTGGAATACATGCAAGTGATATTCCATCATATCTGACAGAAGATGGCAGTCTCCCAACAGGAGTATACATCAGCAAGATAGAAACAGGCTCACCTGCAATGGACAGCGGTCTTCAAAGCGGAGATATAATAACAGAGATCGACGGTGAGGAAGTAACTTCATATAGTCAGCTCCTTAGCCTTTTATATGCAAGAGCATCTGGCGATACGATCTCAATAACAGTTATGCGCCAGACTCCAGATGACTATACAGAATTGACACTTTCTGCAACACTTGAATCCTCTCCTTCAGAGTAAGTATTAAACTACTTACCTCTTACGATTTAATTACTTTGTGCAGTTAATATCAAATCCGCAATAGATCAGGATAGTTAGTAAATTGCCAAATATAAGTTAATTACAAATCAGCATTTCTTACAATTGACTTGCCATTAACGGAATATTATTATTACTTATGGTTCGGGCATATTCCGAATTTTGGAAAGGTATTTTTTTATGAAATTTATTAAAGACTTAAGACCTGGTGACAGGATTCAGGACATATACTTTTGCAAGAGCAAAACACCTGCCACTACTAAAAATGGAAAACCTTATGACAACGTCATCCTTCAGGACAAGACAGGATGTGTAGATGCTAAGGTATGGGATCCTAACAGTGCAGGAATCGATGATTTTGAATCAAAGGACTTTATAGAAGTATGCGGAGAAGCAACAAGCTTTAACGGTATGCTTCAGGTCAATATCAAAAGGGCCCGCATATGCAGAGAAGGTGAATATGATCCTTCACTTTATATGCCTGTCTCCTCTAAAGACAATGACGAGATGTTCAAAGAACTTCTTGGTCTTATTGCAGGTGTAAAGAATCAGTATCTTCACAGAATCCTTGAAATGCTTTTTGTTGAAGACAAGGATTTTGTTGCAGCATTCCGTAAATCTTCTGCTGCAAAATCTGTTCATCACGGCTTTATTGGTGGTCTTTTAGAGCATACCTTAAGTGTCGCAAAGCTTTGCGAATACTACTGCAAATCTTATCCGATACTTAACCATGACCTCCTTGTTACAGCTGCTATCTGTCACGATATAGGTAAGACAAGGGAACTTTCTGCATTCCCTGAAAATGACTACACAGACTGTGGTAACTTCATGGGTCACATCGTAATTGGTGCTCAGATGATACATGATCTTGTTAGCAAGATTGATGGCTTCCCTGTTCTTCTTGATCAGGAGCTCGAGCACTGCATACTTGCTCACCATGGCCAGCTTGAGTACGGTTCACCCAAAAAGCCGGTACTTATGGAAGCTGTAGCACTTAACATGGCCGACGACACAGATGCCAAGATGGAGACCTTCAAAGAGATCAGAGAGAACGCAACTGATCCGGGCTGGCTTGGCTACAACAGACTTTTTGAATCAAATCTCTTTGACACAAGAGTCGAAAACTGATATTAATATTACCAGGCTCCTATTTTTGTGGCCTACACTCCAATATCTTTTGAAATGATCCAGCACAGCTTTACTAGGGGGCAGTGCTGGATTGTTTTTACCCAAAAACTCCCCTATCCGCCAGCAGTGATCAGTCCCCTTCGTTCTTCTTACACCGAAATGAGGACACTGGGGATTTTTCCTATATGCCGCGCGCCACATGTTTGAGATCCTGTGCTTATGGCCTGCCACATACCGCCATCGTCGTCAGTAACATTTTCCTGTTTTTTCTAAATGCCATGCTTTGCTTCCATGCAGCATGCCTCCATGTAAAACTCGCAGGACGATTCGAAAGTCTTGATAGTCAATATTCACTATGGTGCTTCGCACCTACAACAAAAAGGAATGAACT
>NZ_JAILQF010000323.1 GCF_024699075.1 Butyrivibrio sp. | reverse complement strand
ACGGATGCTATTATAATACTCGTAACCCCCCAATATTATATAGTTTTTTGCTATACCCCATAAGAAAGAAATACCTTCTCTAAAAAAGACAGCAACCCCTAAAGCTGTCTTTTTTGCTGTCTAAAAATATAGCTTTAGGGGTTACTGTCTTTTTGGGTGTCTGGAAATATAGCTGCAGCATTTAGCTTGGAAGCTGCATATTTAGTTCAAGCTCATCTTCACTTGTTTCGAAGTTTCTGTCATAAAGGCTCCTGAACTTGGTAGGAGTATATCCGGTGATGATCCTGAACATTCTTATAAATGATGACATACTGCTAAAACCACAGTTTATGGCAACATTGGTGATAGTAGAGTCCGAATTCATAAGAAATATCTTGGCCTTTTGTATACGGACCTGGTTGATATATCTGTAAAAGGTTACACCGGTCAGCTGTTTGAATATTCTTGAAAAGTGGTATTTACTAAAGCCGGCAATTCTTGAAGCTTCTTCAAGGCTTATATCTTCTGAATAGTGGAGCTTTAGATAGTCACATATTCTGTTAATCTGTTCTGCGTATTCTCTTTGCTTTTTAATACTGGTATCTGCAAGTGAATTGTTAATTAGATGATAGTTCTTACCAAGAAGAAGGAGCATCTGTGCTACTCTTGTATATATTTCCGGTTCAGCCATAAGACCTGCATTTGTATAGCACTGACATATTTCTATAAACAGAGAATGAAACTGGTCATAGCAGGTACAATTGGTACGGTTAAGAACATATACAGGATATATTAAAGATACTATATGATCGAAGCCACTTATTGCCTGAAACATAGAAATGTCGATCTGAAAGATCATCCTTTTGCCGGGGAGAGCAGGCATGGAATGAATTACACCGGGACATATGAATATTAACTCATCTTCTGCTATATCAAATACATGTCCGCAGCTTTCAACCCTGTAACTGTTTTTGATAGGCATGATTATTTCTATTGGCAGGTGCCAGTGAGAAGGGTATGCCTCAAAATCGTCATTTTCATATAGTCTTACGCGCCCTGTAGGAGCAAAGTTAACTGTTTCCTGAAGTCCGTTAAGATTTTCTATCATAGTAACTCCCCCTTTTAATAGTCAATAATTACAAATAGTTGCACCTATAATTTAGTCAATATGACTGATAAATGGTAAAATAAACTATAAGATTAGTCATTACTTCCTTTGAATTAGCCCAAATATAACATTAGTCTTAATAATTATCAATATTGTGCACATGATAATAGCAATAATTAGTAATTAATTAGCAATCATTGTAAAGAAGCCCTTAAATTATATTGCTAATCTTTAAGTGTAATAGCAACGAGGGGATGTCAGTTAAAAAACTGATGCAAAAAATTAAGGAGGGTTATTATGAAAAGCAAGGCATTATCAATCGTGCTGTCATTATCAATGGTAGCAGCAGCTCTTAGCGGATGTGCGGTTTCAACTGATACAGGTGAAGCTACGCCAACTGAAAATGCAGGATCTGATACAGAAAATGCAGGACAGGATACTCAAGCTACAGATACTGCAGCTGACAGCAGTGAGAGCACTCAGACAGAAAGTACAGCTTCTGCAGACGAAGAGGAGATTACCTGGGTATTCTGGGATGATCTTGAAGCAAGTACAGATCAGATGACCCGTTTATACGCAGAAACGGTTGAGCGTTTTAATGAGGAAGATAATGGCTATCATGTCAATGTTATTACCACTAATCTTGAAGAATATGATTCCAAGGTTAACGCTCTTATAGCAGCAGGTGATACACCTGATCTTCTTATCTGTAATCCGGGACCTAATGCTGATGTATATGTAGATGCCGGAGTAGTACAGCCACTTAATCAGTATCTTGATGCTGATACAGCATGGAAAGAGTCCTTTGCAGGCGGTATGTTCGACAGAGTTACATATGATGGCGATATATATGGAATACCTAC
This sequence comes from Butyrivibrio sp., assembly GCF_024699075.1. The sequence goes on along the minus strand of NZ_JAILQF010000323.1, from coordinate 6,797 downwards.
AAACTTTGCAGCAGCATGCTGCTTCTATAATACAGAGATGTTTGAAGCTGCAGGAATCACAGAAGTGCCATCAGATATGGAAGGCTTCCTTGAAGCATGCGCCAAGCTCAAAGACGCAGGATATACTCCTATAACATGTTCAGCTTCAACAGCATGGTGCCTTTCTATGATAGCTGGCTATTGCATGAACAGAGAAGGCGTTGATACTAATGCCCTTAATGAGGGAACAGCTCACTGGACAGATGAAAACTGTGTTAAAGGTTGCGAAGACCTGCTTGCCATTAGCGAATATTTCCAGGATACATATCTTGGTGATTCCAATGATGATGCAACAGCTCACTTCTACAACGAAGAAGCAGCTATCCTTATTCAGGGTTCATGGTGTATTGCCCAGATGAATGGTAATTCAGATACAATCGAAGATAAGTGCGGTGTATTCTCATTCCCAAGTGTTGACGGAAGCGTTGGTGACATGATCGTTAAGACAGATAACGTACTCATGTCAGCTACAACAGAGCATCCTGAAGCATGTATCGCTTTCCTTAAGATGCTCACTGATGAGACAACTCAGAAAGCTACAGCTGAGCAGGCAGGTAAGATTCCTGTAACTACAGTTGAAGTTGATACTTCCAAGGCTCCTAAGCAGTTCGCATATGTTTCAGAACTTCTTGCTAATCTTTCAGGTACAATTGGATTCTATAATGAGTCACTTGTATCTGTAGAAGCCGGAGATACCTTCGACAACAATATGGTTTCCATAATCATGGGAGATGAAACTGTAGAAGAAGGTCTTCAGAACATAGAAGATTTCTATAAGGAAAATGTGTGGTAATATCTTTAAGCTAAATATTAAAAGAATACCTAAAAGCTAAGATTAAAGCACGGGGATAATCCCTATAAGCGGATGTCTCCGTGCTATGTTTATAAATGGGGGAATGCTATGAATAAAGCACTTAGGGATAAAAAAGCTATCCTGTTCTTTATACTCCCGGCAGCAATTTTATTTACACTGGTTTTATTCGGACCAATACTTTATGCCGGTTATATTTCCCTTTGTGATTGGAATGCACTTACCAAACCCAAATTCATTGGATTTAAGAACTTTAAAGCTCTTTTCACAAAGGACGATATATTTCTAACGTCTCTTAAGAATTCAATTTTCTTTATGATATTCTCATTGGTAACACAGCAGATAATAGGCCTTATATTTGCGGCTGTACTTTCAGGACTTCGATACGGCAAGAATCTTTACAAGAATATAATCTATCTTCCCTGCGTCCTTTCATCGGCGGCATTGGGACTTTTGTTCAGTTTTATTTTAAAACCTAATATGGGTCTTAATCAGCTTCTTGCAGTCTTTGGCATAAAAGGCCCTAACTGGCTTATGTCAGTTGATGGATATATACCGCTTACCATGTGGGTAATAGGACTTGTAGCTCTCTGGATCTATGTTGGTACCACAATGATGCTCTATATGGCTGGAATTGCCGGAATAGACAAGAGCCTTTTGGAAGCTGCATATATAGATGGTGCCGGAAAGATAAAGACCTTCAGATATGTAACACTTCCGCTTTTAAAGCCCATGGCAAGAACAACAATATCCCTTACCTGTATTGGCTCACTCAAATTCTTTGATCTTGTATATAACATGACACAGGGCGGCCCCAATAATAAAACTCAGACAATGGCTACATGGCTATATTTTGAAGGATTTTCCTATTTCAAATATGGATATGCAAGTGCTATTTCAATAGTACTTCTTATCATGTGCCTGCTCGTGACATTTGCCATAAACACATTTATCAACACTAAAGATTTTGAAAATTAGGGGACAAGACTATGAAAAAGATAACTATTTCTAAGGTCATCATATATATATTGTTGACATTAGTGGCTGTCTTATATGTAGCTCCGCTTGTGTGGATTGTACTTGTATCGTTTAAAACAAACGCAGAAGTCTTTTCTAATCCATTCGGACTACCTAAGGTATGGCAGCTTGGAAACTATATTTTTGCCTGGACTAAAGGAAAACTTGGAATAGCACTTTGGAATTCGCTTTTTGTATGTATATTTACTTTGGCGATAAGTCTTTTGCTTGGAGCGATGGCAGCATTTGGAATAGCCAGGATGAGATTTAAATTTTCGGGAGCAACACTTACCTATTTCATGATAGGAATGATGGTTCCTGTACACTGTGTACTTATTCCTCTTTTTATAATGTTCTCAAAGATTAAGATAGTAACACCCTTATTCGAGATAAGATTCACCAACAGCCTTATCGGAATCATCATCCCGTATATAACATTTGCGCTTCCTATGACCATATTCATTCTGGTAGGCTTTTTCAGAAGTATGCCTGGAGAACTTTTTGAAGCAGCATGTATTGATGGATGTTCAATCTACAGAATATTTTTCTCGATTGCGCTTCCTCTTTCAAGAACAGGAATATTTGTAACAGGAATGATGAGCTTTGTTAATACCTGGAATGAACTTCTTGTGTCCATGGTATTTATATCAGATCCTGAGAAAAAGACACTTCCGGTTACCCTGACCTATTTCGTAGGACCTTACGCAACCAACTATGTACAGATGTTTGCAGCTATTGTTATAGCTGTTGTGCCTACTATTATTGTATATAGTATATTTAGTAACCAGATTGTAGAAGGTCTCACTGCTGGAGCTGTAAAAGGATAAACATCGAAAAAAGACGAAAAATATTAGCCCCTGCCTCTACGGCAGGGATTTTTATTTTTGTCAAAAAACTGACTTATTTTATCACAAGATTCAGTATTTATCTATAAAAAAACTGTTTTGCATTTTTGATTAAATTAAGTGGCTTAACTGGTAAAGGATATGATATAATGGCAATATACGAAAAAACGCGAAAATAATTGAGCCGTTTTTAAAAATATAGAGAATAATTGTGGTACATTTTTAAGCTTATAACTATAGATTATTATTTTTGATTAAAGAACTATTTTTTCTTATGGCGAGGAGGGAATACTTTGTTTGATTCAAAACTATTATTTCATGATATTTCAGGTCAGTTTGTATGTCCTATGGAACAGGACATTTTTAGTGATGTGACTATATTTTTTAGAACCGGGAAGGATCAAGTTTTTAAAGTATTCCTTTGTACAGATGAAAACGAATATCCCATGAGCCTTATGGACGAAGATGAGGTTAGAGAAAAGGGATTTGAAGACGGATTCGATATATTTGATTATTACAAGGTTATAGTAAAGCTTGGTGATAAGCCTTTTTCTTATATCTTCAAACTTGAGCTGGGTAATAGGTCTAATGATGCACATGCGGTATATTATGATTACAGAGGCGCCTTTTTGAGAAAGCCGGCAGCTGATAATCATATGGCATTTCGTCTTTTCCCAGGGGCTCATGTTCCAAAGTGGTCAAGAGGGGCAGTTATGTACCAGATATTCGTCGACAGATTCTGCAACGGTGATAAGGATAATGATGTTCTTACTGATGAGTATCATTACAACGGCGGTCATTCTGTGCAGGTTAATGACTGGAACAAGTACCCTCATCCATCAGAAAGTTATAAGGAGTTCTACGGAGGTGACCTTCAAGGCGTTATAGATAAGCTTGATTATCTTAAAGATCTTGGAGTTGAGGTTATATATCTAAATCCTGTATTTGTGTCCCCTTCAAGCCATAAATATGACACAATGGATTATGATCACATAGATCCTCACTTCGGCAAGATCGTAGAAGATGAAGGAAGGCTTCTTGATGAAGATATTACTGATAATAGAAAAGCTACAAAATTCGTAAACAGAGTCACTAATATAAATAATCTAAATGAAAGCGATCTTCTATTTGCAAAGCTTGTTAATGAGGCTCATCAAAGAGGGATAAGGGTTATAATTGACGGCGTATTTAATCACTGCGGATCCTTTAATAAGTGGCTTGATAAAGAGCTTATATATGAAGACGGAGCCTTCTTATCTGAAGATAGTCCTTATCACAAGTGGTTTGATTTTAAGAAAAAGAAGTGGCCGGAAAATAATACATATGATGGCTGGTGGGGGTATGATACCCTTCCAAAGCTGAATTTTGAAGGATCAAGATCCCTGCAGGAATATATATTAAGGCTTGGAAGAAAGTGGGTATCAGAGCCCTTTAATGCAGATGGCTGGAGACTGGACGTTGCTACAGACCTTGGACATTCCGAAAGCTTTAACCATGAGTTCTGGCAGAGATTTAGAAATGCTGTAAGAGATGCTAATCCTGATGCAATAATACTTGCAGAAAATTATGGCTCCTCCAGAAACTGGCTTTTAGGTAATGAGTGGGATACCATAATGAACTATGATGCTTTTATGGAGCCTGTTACCTGGTTTTTGACAGGTGAAGAAAAGCATTCTGATGAATTTAAAAAAGAGAGTCTTTGTAATACAGCTTTATTCTGGAAGTCAATGAAGAAGGCCATTGGAGAGAATTTTGGCAACTTCTCAATGTATACCTCCATGAACCAGCTTGATAATCACGACCATTCAAGGTTTATGACAAGGACCAATATGAAGCCAGGAAGGTCCTCTGATCCTGAAGGACCACAGGCAGCAGATAAGGGAGTAAATAAAGGAATATTCAAAGAGGCAGTTGTCATGCAGATGACATGGCCCGGAGCTCCAACCCTCTACTATGGTGACGAAGCCGGAGTATGCGGATTTACAGACCCTGATAACAGAAGAACATATCCATGGGGGAATGAAGATAAAGAGCTTATAGATTTTTATAAGAATATAATAAGTATACATAAAAAATATCCGGAATTTACAGATGGATCACTTGTTCAGCTTGGGAAGACCTCTGTAAGAGGAGTCCTTTCGTACGGAAGGTTTACAGGCGAGGCGGCATCTGTCATAATCTTAAATAACAATAATAAAGAAAAAGAAATAGCACTTGACTTAAAGCCTTTAGGAATACCTGATAATTGCAGCTTTGACAAGCTGATACAGACTAGCGAAAGTGGTTATGATAATAATGGAAGTTATGAAGTGTTAAACAGAGAGCTTAATATAACACTTCCTGCCTATTCATCTTTGGTGATCAGATATTCCAAACACTGATCCTATAAGACTGCATATGTCATGTGCCGGGAATAAGTACAAAAGCGTATTTTGACAAAATAAATAATTGCGCCTTGTAATAGTACATCCCTGATTGAGGTCTGATGATGAAAATACTTGTTACAAATGATGATGGAATTAATGCAGAGGGAATTGAGCTTCTTGCAAAAACTGCAAAGAAATTTGGAGAGGTTGTTGTCATTGCGCCCAAAGAGCAGTGTAGTGCAATGTCTCATCACATAACTCTTAGAGACAAAATGACTATAAGTAAGCATGATTTTGGTGTTGAAGGGGTAGAAGCATATGCATTTGCAGGAACTCCTGCAGACTGCGTAAGAGCATCTTACCTTGGATTGTTTGAAGATGGCCAAAAGCCTGATCTTGTACTTTCAGGTGTTAATAAGGGTGCCAATTGCGGCTTTGATATACAGTATTCTGCAACAGTAGGAGCAGCTATGGAAGCTCTTCTTTATGAGGTTCCTGCGATCTGCTTTTCACAAAACTATTTTACAGATGAGCATGAATGCCATACTGATGTTGCAGAAAAGTATATTGAAAGTATATTAAAAGAGCTTATAGATAAACCTCTTGAAAAGGGACTTGCATGGAATGTTAATTTCCCATCATGCAGACTTGAAGAATACAAAGGTATACTGTATGACAGATTCCCTGCTCAGAGAGCCTTCTGGGACGATAGATATGTAGTAGAAGACAGAAATGGCGCAGAAAAAGAAGTAGTCCTTAAAACAGTTCCGATCGAAAAAGCTGAAGAAGGAAGTGATATGCAGGCCCTTATCGATGGTTACATTTCAATAGGTACGATCAGAAATACAGTTCTTATATGAAAAACATGTAAATTATACAAACAATAAATGAGAAAAAGTTGCATACATTTGATATGTAACTTTTTTTGCTATTGCGTTATAATTAATGCGATTGTTAGTACTAGTTAACATTGGGGGAAAGAGTTCTTTTTTTCCTGACTAATCTAAAGGACTATTTTAAGAAAGGTGGTATTACTATGGCACTTGTTACATCAACCGAAATGTTCAAGAAAGCTTATAATGGCGGATATGCTATTGGTGCTTTCAACATCAACAACATGGAAATTGTTCAGGCGATCACTGACGCAGCAGCAGAGCTTAAGAGCCCTGTAATCTTACAGGCTTCACAGGGAGCTAGAAAATATGCTAACTCCGTATATCTTGTAAAGCTTGTAGAAGCAGCTAATGAGATTCATCCTGAAGTTCCTATGGTTCTTCATCTTGATCATGGTGCAGATTTTGCAACATGTAAGGATTGTATAGATAATGGATTCACTTCTGTTATGATCGATTATTCAAGCCACTCATTTGAAGAGAATATTGAAGAGTCAAGAAAAGTTGCTGAGTACGCACACGAGCACGGCGTAGTAGTTGAGGCTGAGCTTGGAACACTTGCAGGAATCGAAGACGCTGTATCAGTTGATGCTGATAAGGCTATGTTCACAGATCCTGATCAGGTTGAAGAGTTCGTTAATAAGACAGGCGTTGATTCACTTGCGATCGCAATTGGAACAAGCCATGGTGCATATAAGTTTAAACCAGGCACTAATCCTAAGCTTCGTCTTGATATCCTTGCTGAAGTTTCAAGAAGACTTCCCGGATTCCCTATTGTACTGCATGGATCAAGTTCTGTTCCTCAGGAATATGTTAAGATCATCAA
>NZ_JAILQF010000119.1 GCF_024699075.1 Butyrivibrio sp. | reverse complement strand
GCAGTTGTCTGTATCGAAGGCTGGGACCAGGTTTTAAAGGCTTATGCAAGACAGTTTAATATTACTAAGCTTCGCACTATTGTTAAGGGCGGTGACTGCGGCCAGGCTTCTATCAGAAATGGTATATATGAACTTGAAAAGAGCCACAATGCTGATGATATAGTTCTCATACATGATGCCATAAGGCCTCTTGTATCAGCTGAGATAATATCAGACTGCATTAGGGTTACAAGAGAATGCGGCAATGCAATAGCTGTTATCCCCTGTGCGGAAGCCATGCTCACAACTGAAGATGAGAAGGTTTCAAGCGGTTCTTATCCAAGAGATGGTCTTAAGAGAACTCAGACTCCGCAGGGCTTTAAGCTTGGAGATCTGTGCGATCTTCACAGAAGAGCACTTGAAAAGGGTATTACCAATTCAATAGCTTCATGTACACTTATGATTGAAATGGGACAGCAGGTTTATTTTTCCATAGGATCTGAAAAAAATGTAAAGCTGACTACAGTTGAGGATATCGATATATTCAAGGCTCTCTTGTCAGCACGAAGAGCAAACTGGCTCAAACCCTGATATATACTAATACTAAATGGAAGGATGACTTTATGGATCTATATAAAAGTAAATTGTATATGTCAGATCTTGACGAGATGATAGAGCATACAGATATCCTTAATGAATTTCGCGGAAAGTCTTTCCTGATCATAGGAGCAAGGGGACTTATATGTTCAGCAATTGCTGACCTTCTTCTATATTATAATGAGAAGACAGACGCAGGGATTCATCTATATCTTGTCGGACGAAATAAGGAGAAGATATTAGAACGCTTTATTAAATATAAAAACTCCAAGGATCTGTCAGTAATAGAATATGATAGTGATAAAGAGAATATTACAAGTCTTCTTCCTCACAAAATTTCGTATATAATTGATGGTATAGGACCATCATCACCCGGGGATATAGGAGCAGGAGCTCTTGCTTCATTATATAGTAACCTTGTCCTTTTGAAAGACCTTTTAGAATATGCCTGTGATGAGCAGGTATTATCTACGCTTTATATATCATCTTCTGAAATATATGGACGAAGCGATAAGGGCGGCCCTTTTAAGGAAGATGACTATGGCTGGGTAGATATACTAAACCCAAGATCTTCCTATTCTTCTGGCAAAAGAAGCTGCGAGACACTTTGCGCCTGCTATGCTGATGAAAAGAATGTTAACACTGTCATAGCAAGACCTGGTCATATTTACGGACCTTCAGCAAGGAAAGATGACGATCACATAGCAGCTTCCTTTTCCTATGAAGCTGCAAAAGGGCATGATCTTAAGATGAAAAGTGAAGGCTTGCAACTAAGGTCATACTGTTATATGCTTGATTGTGCGTCGGCTATGCTTACGATACTTATTCGCGGTAAGAGCGGACAGGCCTATAATATTTCTAATAAAGAGTCAGTTATTACTTTAAGAGATATGATGAGCCTTATTGCCAAGGCCGGGAATGTCAGCTTATATATAGGTGATAACGGTGATGGTATTTTAAAAGCTGCTACATCTTTAGATAATCCCATGCCTGATTCAAGCCTTGATTCTGGCAAACTCCTTGCACTTGGATGGAGAGGATTGTTTGATGCTGTTAAAGGCGCTGATCATACGGTTCAGATTATAAGACAGGCAATAGATTAAGATTTAACTACGAAATAATTTTTTTAAATCCGCATTAAGCCGGATTTAAGAATTAAGTTTTAGCATTATCAGTTAGAGGTTTTAATTTTGGAAATACGTACAGATCTACACACACATACACTTTACTCAAGACATGCATATTCAACTATTGAGGAGAATGCAAGAGCAGCAAGTGACAGAGGCTTAGAACTTCTTGGAACAACAGATCATTTTAGCAGCATGCTTTATTCAGACTATACTGATGGTAAGCATTATCAGTATTTTTACAATATGAACTGCTGGCCCAGAGAATGGTATGGCGTAAAGCTCCTTCGCGGATGTGAGGTAGATATAGTTGATCTTGATGGTAACCTTTTCGGACATGACATAAATGCTGACAAGGGTATCATTGACAAGAACATAGGTGAAGCTGATTCACTTTATGGACGAGTAACAAGAAAGCTTGATTATTGTATAGCTTCTGTTCATATGAAGGATTTTACGATCAATGCTTCAAAGAGCAGGCTTACAGATATGTATATCAAGGCCCTTTCCAATTCCAAGGTAATAATGCTTGGTCACATCGGAAGGACCGGACTTGATTTTGATATTGACAGTGTTATCACGGCTGCCCGTGATATGCATAAGCTTATAGAGATCAACGAACACAGCTTCGGCTGGGACGATAATATTTACGATAGATGCAAACAGATACTTGTGCGCTGTGCGGAGCTTAATGTTCCTGTTAGTGTTTCAACAGATGCACATATTTCATATGATGTCGGAAGATTTGATTATTGCCATAAGCTTCTTGAAAGCGTTGACTTCCCTAAGGAGCTTGTAGCAAACAGGGATGCTCAGTCATTTATCAGTTACCTTCCCGGAATGTAAAAGGTACTGATGGCAGGAGCGATTTTATAACGAGCAAAAAGCAAAGCGTTTGCGAGTTTACAAAGCGCAGAAATCCTTATAAATGATTCATCTTAAGCCTCATTTCTTCCTCCATGAGGGGATATATAGATGTCATCATTGACTGACCTTTTATTTATATTCAGATTTATACCGTGTTTTATTCTTATATATTATTTAGTACCTGCATCGTTTCGTATGTGGGTGCTTTTTGTTGGAAGTTTTATTTTCTATGCTCTTGGAGAGCCAAGATGGTTTCTTGTCCTTTTCATTAGTACTCTTATAAATTATTTTCTTGGTCAGAAGACCGCCCTTAAGAGTAAGGCCTTTCTGGCTCTTTTGGTATGCTTTGATGCAGGTCTTCTAATGGTATTTAAAATACTCGGACTTACCATATCCCTGGACTTTCTACCTATTGGTATAAGTTTTTATACCTTTAAAATGATTGCCTATCAGGCAGATCTGTATACAGGAAAACTCAAGGAACGGCCGGATTTTGTTACGACTGCTTCCTACTTTTACTTCTTCCCGCAGATTCTTCAGGGACCTATAATGCGCCCTGACAATATGTATAGTAGCGCTCTTATGATAGATACAAGTGTATCTTCGAGAAAAGAGAGAATAGGCATATATCTTAATAATATAGAAGATGGACTTAAATACTTTATAGCAGGAATGGCTATGAAGGTTCTTCTGGCAGACCACTTGGCTATCATGTGGAGAGATCTTCATACAATAGGGTATGAGAGCATTTCGACACCGCTTGCATGGCTTGGCGCTATTGCCTACTCACTTGATCTGTATTTTGATTTCTGGGGATACTCGCTTATGGCAGCAGGACTTGGAGTTGCGCTTGGATTTCCTTTTGTACAGAATTTTAATCATCCATATGCAGCCAAGGGAGTAAGAGATTTCTACAGAAGATGGCATATGAGCCTTGGAACCTGGTTTAGGGACTATATCTATATTCCTCTTGGAGGAAGCCGCAAAGGAAATCTTCGCGCCATAATAAACCTCTTTGTTGTATGGCTTGTAACAGGCATCTGGCATGGAATCACCCCAAACTATATCATCTGGGGGATGTTCCTGTATGTATTGATTCTATCGGAAAAGTATATACTTTCCTTAAATGATAAGCTCTTTAACATAGTATCAAGGCTTAATGTATTCATTCTAATTCCGGTATCCTGGGTCATTTTTGCCATCAATAATATGGAGAGGCTCGCGGTATACATGACAAGGCTGTTCCCATTTTTTGGAGTCAGCGGATACGTCAACAGATCAGACTATATCAAGTACAGCACACTTTACTGGCCCTATATTCTGCCGGGTCTTATACTCCTTATACCTTGTGTATTTGATTTTTGTGAAAAGAAAAAGAGGCACCCTTTAGCAGTTCTTGTGCTTTTTATACTGTTCTGGCTTTGCATATTCAGTATCTCAAATACAGCCGGCAATCCTTTAATGTACTTAAGGTTTTAACATATATCAAAATGATAAGGTCATAAATGATGGATAATAATGAAAATAAGAAATGGTACAATTTCATACATTCTCCTCTTTTAATAGCAGTTGTCGCATCATCTCTTGTAGTGACAGCTTATTCGGCATACCAAAAAGACGGCCTTTATTCATACTATGAGTATGATTACAAAGAGCCTGTACTTACTCTTGCAATGAGGGGGCTTGCGGATGGGGCAACTCCTCTTTATGTGACAGATGACTATATTGAAATGGTTCAAAGTCATGATTATGAGTATTATCCAGGTGATACAAGAAATAATACTATGGCTGGAGGAAAGCTGGATAATGCCGGTCCTGGGGATGGCGGCAATGATTCTATAATTGCTTCTAATGACAGATCAGATGATGGGGGACTTGCAGATGATACATCATCAAATGATTCTTCCAAAACAGGCGAAGATTCTAAAAAGTATGGATCATCAAGCAGCAAGTCTTCTGAATCAGGATCAGGGAATGGAGATTCAGAATCTGAAAGCTCATCTAAAGGAGCTGGTGCAGGCTCAACTAAAGAAAGTGCTGGAAGTTCATCTTCAAATGAAGGATCTGAAAACGCTGATACTGCCAAAAGTACAGATGGTTCCAGTACAGATTCAGGTAAAGGTGCGGATTCTTCCGGTAACCAAAATGGGAATTCTTCTGAAGCTGTAAGCAGCGCTTCTGGTAGTTCGGGGGCTGTAAGCTCATCTACAGCCGGTTCTGATTCAGTAGCATCGGGATCTGGTACAGCGGCATCTGCTTCTAATACAGGAGCATCTGGTTCTGATGCATCGAACGCTGCAGTATCAGCCTCTTCTGCAGCAGGAAGTGGTAGTAGCGAAGCTGCTCTAAAAGAGTATCCATATATGACTACAACTGGAGTTGTTGATGCAGACTATTTTGCAGATGCCCTTTTTATAGGAGATTCAAGAACTGTAGGCCTTTCCGAATACTGTGCAGAGCTTGATGATAAGGCAACCTTTTATGGCAAGGTATCCCTTTCAATCTATGAAGCCAACAACAAGGCTTTTGTGAAGTCAGGTGGAAGTAAGCTTACTCTTGAACAGGCACTTGAAGGCAAGGATTTCAAGAAAGTCTATATCATGGTAGGAATTAATGAAATAGGCTATGGTACTACAGAAGGATGGCTTGGTAACTATATCGAAGTTATAGGCAAGATTCAGAATGCATGTCCAGACGCCATAATCTATCTTCAGGCTATCATGCATGTTACAAGAGAGTACGACAATACAAAGGCTCCGGATGCTTCTATTAACGGTGTTATAAATGAACGAAGTGAGGCACTTAAGACACTTGCGGATAACAGAAGGATCTTCTATCTGAATATAAATGAGATACTCGATGATGAGAATGGAGATCTTATAGCGGATATCTCTTTTGACGGAGTTCATCTTAAGGCTTCTGCATATACAGTGTGGTATGAATATTTAAGAACTCACGTAGCTGAAGTTCCTAAGAATAATGGTAATGCAGCACCTGATGAAAAAGATGGTGGAGATACCTGAAAAAAGATGGTGAAGACATCTGGCGAAAAGAATAATGAAGGTACCTGAGAAGTATAATCTAAGAATCAAAGGAAAGGCTTCTGATGATAATTTAGAAAATCGGTAAACTCCTTGAAAAATAAGGGTTTCCTGTCGCTCAAGTGTGAACAAATAATACCAAAATTTGACAATATTTGTAACAACTGTTATAATACGACGTTATGAAAGCTACGAGATTTAGAAAAAAGCTAAAATTTAATAAAAAAGTAGTCGTTATACCGATTGCAGTCCTTTCTGTTTTGACAGTATCACTGATATCTTACGGATCTTATGTTTCGTATGAGGAAAGTATGAGTGCAAGATATGCAGAAGCAGCGACACTGGATTTGTCCATGTATGAGACAGAAAGCGATAATACTGAGGAGATAGAAGAAGTAACTAATGATTCCTCAGAAGCTTTAGAAGATACTGTTCTTTTAACGGGCCGTGTTGATGAGACTACTGATGAGAGCGATGAGCAGACTTTTACTGTTACAATGTTTGAATCTGCTATACCTCTTTACGCCAATAATAACGTCAACTTAAGACTTGGTCCTGATACTTCTTATGATGTTGTAACAACTATTTCTTACGGAACACAGGTTGTTGCTACAGGTCAGACTGATAATGGCTGGTATGTAGTCGATTATGATGGTCAGACAGTATACGTAATAAGTGATTATATGCAGGATACTGAGCCGGAACCACTTGTAGTTGAAACTGATCCTGTTGTATCTACTTCAGATATTATCTTTGTGGGCGATTCCAGAACAGTTGGAATGGAATATGCTGTAGATAATGGCGATTATACATGGCTTTGCGAAGTTGGTAAGGGATATTACTGGCTTAAAGAGAATATTGATTCTATAGATGATTATGCTACTACAGGTACCAAAGTAATATTCAATCTTGGAGTTAATGATCTTGGTAATGTATCCAAGTATATTGAACTTATCAATTCATATATGGACCTTTGGACAAGCGAAGGAATTGAGATCTACTATTCAGCTGTTACACCTGTAGGAGATACTACAGTTACCAATGAGCAGATAGAATCTTTTAATGCAACTTTGCAGTCAGGACTTGATTCACGTGTGACATGGATAGACAGCTATACTTTCCTTATGGAAAACGGCTTCTCTTCATCTGACGGACTGCATTATAACAATGCAACATATACAAACCTTTATAATTACTACATTTCAATAATTGAATAAGATACAAGTATTGAATGAAATTTCTAAAATTTTATAATATAATATGATGTATGGATAAGATTCATTTCAGATAGGATATTTTTATCAAAGTATTTTCAAATATGTATTCATTATCCAAAAATCACGTTAAAACTAAAAGTGCCGCAATTAAATGTTGGCACTTTTTTTATGAATAATACACAGGGGGATATAGGTATGGCTAAGCTTTATTTCAGGTACGGAGCCATGGGCAGCTCTAAAACGGCTAACGCACTTATGGTACATCAC
>NZ_JAILQF010000227.1 GCF_024699075.1 Butyrivibrio sp. | reverse complement strand
GACATTCACATAAGCTGGTGTTGCAACCTTAGGATCAAGCTTATCTGTATCTACTACGTAGCCGTGATTCTGAGAACTTATATATACCTTACCTGTTGCAAGCTCTTTGACAGGATGGTTACCACCTCTGTGACCATATTTGAGCTTATAAGTATCTGTTCCTGTTGCAAGTGCCATAAGCTGATGTCCAAGGCAGATTGCAAAGATCGGAACATCTGATTCATAAAGCTTCTTAACCTCTTCTATAACAGATACGCAGTCCTTTGGATCTCCGGGGCCATTTGAAAGCATTATTCCGTCAGGATTTCCGGCAAGGATCTCTTCTGCACTTGTATTATATGGATATACTGTTACATCACATCCTCTTGCTGCAAGTGAGTTGGCGATATTGTACTTAGCTCCTACATCAAGAAGAGCTACCTTAAGGTGAGTTCCGTCTGCCTTTATGCCATTAAGCTTTCTAACAAGAGAAGGTTTCTTCTCTCTCTTTGAATGATCGCCACTAAGATCTGCCTTGTAATTATCTTCATTAAATACAGCACTTCCGGAAACAGGTCCGTTATCAGAAAGGTCTCTTGCGCCCTTAACCTCATACTTTTCTTTGCAGGAAACCTTTTCAACTACGCCCTTTGTAGTATAAGCTTTCATCTTCTTAATAAGCTCATCAAGGTTGTAATTTTCATTGGTTGTGATACAGCCGTTCATGGTTCCCTTTTCACGAAGGATTCTTGTAAGCTTTCTTGTATCAATTCCTTCAACTCCGGGAATATCATACTTTACAAGGAAATCCTGCAAACTCATATCACATCTGAAGTTAGATGCAACCTCTGAAAGCTCTCTGACTATAACACCGTCTAGCCAGATTCTCTCGGATTCCATATCATCAAGGCATACACCATAGTTACCGATAAGAGGATATGTCATACATACTGACTGTCCTGCATATGAAGGATCGGTAAATACTTCTGTGTAGCCAGCCATTGTCGTATTGAATACAATTTCACTGATTACTTCTTTATCAGCTCCTATTGCCTGTCCTTCAAACACTGTTCCGTCTTCAAGGATTAAAAAGGCTTTTTTCATATATTATCTGTCCCTTCTGCTTCTATAAAGAAGAAAATAATTATCTTTACATAAATAAACCTCCAGGGCCATAACTGGCCCCGGATAGTCTAATTATTATTTAAAGTACTCTACGCCGGATTTAAAGATCTTAAGATCCTGCTCACCATAGATGTTAACAGCAACACCGTCTCCTCTACGCTCTGCGTGGCACATCTTACCAAGGCATCTTCCATCAGGTGATGTGATACCTTCAATAGCACAATAGGAACCGTTGATGTTCCATTCGCTATCCATAGAGATGTTGCCTTCTGTATCACAGTACTGGAATGCTACCTGACCATTTGCAAACAAGTCATTTATTACATTTTCAGGAGCAACGAATCTTCCTTCACCGTGAGATGCAGGGTTTGTATATACTCCGCCAAGCTTTGCTTCCTGAAGCCATGGGCTCTTATTAGATACAACCTTAAGATATGCCATCTTGGAGATGTGGCGGCCTATTGTATTAAATGTCAGTGTAGGTGAATCTACGTTCTGACCTGTGATCTTACCGTTTGGTACAAGGCCAAGCTTGATAACAGCCTGGAATCCGTTACAGATACCAAGTACAAGTCCGTCTCTTTCATTAAGGAGCTTTTCAACAGCATCCTTGATCTTAGCATTCTGGAATGCTGTAGCAAAGAACTTAGCTGATCCGTCAGGTTCATCACCTGCTGAGAATCCTCCAGGGAACATAACGATCTGTGCCTTATCTATTGCCTTTTCAAATTCCTCAACTGATTCATAGATATCCTGTGCATTACGGTTTCTGAATATCTTTATATCAACATCAGCTCCTGCTGCCTTAAATGCTGCTGCAGAGTCATACTCGCAGTTACTTCCGGGGAATACAGGAATGAATACTGTAGGCTTTGCAACCTTGTTCTTGCATACATATATATCTTTAGTATCATAAAGTTTTGTTTCGATAACAGTATTGTCATCTCCTGCCTTTGAAGGGAATACCTTTTCAAGTGTTCCTGTCCAGGCTTTAAGAAGCTCTTCACCGTCTATTTCAGCACCTTCAACTACGAAGCTGTTCTTAGCTGTTACAGTTCCGACAAGTCTTGCCCCATCTACAGAAAGTACCTTGTCAAGGTCAGCTTCAGAAGTCTCTACAAGGAGATTACACATTCCATTTGCAAAAAGATCTTTTGCACTAATGCTCTCATCGAATGCTACTCCAAGCTTATTACCAAATGACATCTTTGCACTTGAAGCTGCAATTCCGTAGCCATCCTCAGCATATGCTGATTTTATTACGCCGCTCTTCATAAGCTCTGAAACTTTATCATAAAGAGCTATAACCTTCTCGTATACAGGAAGATCATATTCGTCTCTTGCGATCTTAAGTTCTACCAGCTTATCGCCTGCTTCCTTAAGCTCAGGTGTAACAACATCCTTAATACGAGCAACATCTACAGCAAAAGATACAAGTGTTGGTGGTACGTTTATATCATTGAAGGATCCTGACATAGAGTCCTTACCACCTATTGAAGCCTTACCAAATCCAAGCTGAGCATCAAGTGCACCAAGAAGTGCTGTGAATGGCTGTGACCATCTCTTAGGATCTTCTGTCATTCTCTTGAAGTATTCCTGGAATGTGAAGTGAAGATTCTTAACTTCACCGCCGCCTGCTACGATTCTTGCAACAGACTCTGTTACTGCATATACAGCTCCGTGGTATGGGCTCCAGGATGAAAGGAATGGATCAAATCCGTAAGCCATCATTGTTACTGTATCGCTCTTACCATCAAGAACAGGAAGCTTAGCTATCATGTTCTGAGTCTCTGTAAGCTGGTATCTTCCGCCATAAGGCATCTCTACTGAAGCAGCTCCAATAGAAGAGTCGAATCTTTCTACAAGACCCTTCTGTGAACATACATTAAGGTCTTTCATTTCCTCAAGGAATGCTTCCTTTACATCGCCCTTTGAAAGAGCTTCGCATGCTTTATCACATGCAACTTTGTTAAAGTAGTTATCTGCCTTTGAAGGAATCTCTACTTCAACATCTGTCTCCTGATGAGCTCCGTTAGTATTAAGGAATGCTCTGGAGATATCTACTATCTTCTTACCTCTCCAGTTAAGTACAAGACGAGGTTCCTTGGTTACTACCGCCACCTTTACAGCTTCAAGGTTTTCTTCTGCCGCATATGCAAGGAACTGATCGGCATCTTTTGGATCAACAACTACTGCCATACGCTCCTGAGATTCTGATATAGCAAGCTCTGTTCCATCAAGACCTGCATATTTCTTAGGTACAAGGTCAAGATTTACATCAAGGCCATCTGCAAGTTCACCAATTGCTACAGATACACCGCCTGCACCAAAGTCGTTACACTTCTTGATTATTGATGAAACTTCTTTTCTTCTGAAGAGTCTCTGAAGTTTACGCTCTGTAGGAGCATTACCTTTCTGAACCTCTGCGCCACATGTTGTGAGTGAGCTATTTGTATGAGCCTTGGAAGATCCTGTAGCACCACCAATTCCATCACGTCCTGTACGTCCGCCAAGAAGTACGATGATATCACCAGGATCAGAAGACTTACGCATTACGTTAGCCTGAGGAGCAGCACCCATAACAGCACCGATCTCCATTCTCTTAGCAACGTAGTTAGGGTGATATACTTCCTTAACATATCCTGTAGCAAGACCGATCTGGTTACCATATGATGAATAACCCTGTGCTGCGCCTCTAACGAGCTTCTTCTGTGAGAGCTTACCTTTAAGTGTCTCTGATACAGGAACTGTAGGATCTGCAGCACCTGTTACACGCATAGCCTGATATACATAACCTCTTCCTGAAAGCGGATCACGGATAGCACCACCAAGACATGTTGCAGCACCACCGAAAGGCTCGATCTCAGTAGGATGATTGTGAGTTTCGTTTTTGAAGAATACAAGCCAGTTTTCTGTTGTCTTGCCTTGTCCATAATCAACTTCAACAGGTACAACTACAGTACAGGCATTGTTTTCTTCAGATTCTTCCATATCTGTAAGCTTGTCGTCTTTTTTAAGCTTCTTCATTCCTACAAGAGCAAGGTCCATAAGGGAAATGAACTTTTCTTTTTTCTTATCAGGATCTGTATAAAGCTCGTCACGAGCGATAAGATACTGATTATAAGAATCTTCGATAGGCTTTTTGTAATCGCCCTCCCCAAATGTTATAGTCTTAAGCTCTGTGCCGAATGTAGTATGACGGCAGTGATCAGACCAGTATGTATCAAGAACACGGATCTCTGTAACAGAAGGATTTCTCTTCTCCTCATCGTGGAAATATGTCTGGATCCATTTGAAATCCTTGAATGTCATGGCAAGTCCAAGTGAATCATAAAGCTTTTTAAGCTCTGCTTCTTCCATGTCCTTGAATCCGTCAAATGTTTTTACATCTTCCGGCTCAGGATATGTCTCTACAAGAGTATCAGCCTTGGACTCATCAATGATGCGTGAATCAACAGGATTTACAACATACTCTTTGATCTTATCAAGCTCTTCATCTGTTACATTTCCAATAATGACATATGTATCAGCACTTCTGATGACAGGCTCTTCTTCACCCTTTATAAAACGTACGCACTGCTCTGCAGAATCAGCCCTCTGGTCGAACTGTCCGGGAAGAGCCTGAACGCTGAATACGCGCTCTCCTTCATTAGTGTCAAAAGACTCTCTGTAAAGTATATCAACAGGAGGCTCTGAAAATACTGTTGTACAAGCCTTTTCAAATACCTCATCAGATACGTTTTCAACATCGTATCTTATAAGCACACGAACATCCTCGCATGACATGATTCCGAGATATCTTCTTATCTCATGTCGCAGATCCTTTGCCTTGCCTGCAAAAGGTTTCTTTTTTTCTACATAGACTCTTCTGACCATAATTCTCCTCTTTCTTTTTTAAAAAAATGTGCTCCGAAATTCGAAGCACATTTTCATTAATTATTAATTAGTATATTGATCTGCCGGTACGATGCCCTGCAGAATATAAAACATTTCCTTATCTACAGCTTGTTCAGAAATAGAGACAACTGTTGCCATAGTTTTAAGTCCTTCCAATACGTATGCAAGATTTCTGGCAAAACCAGTTATATCTTCACACTCAAATTCGCCGCTTTCAACTCCATCAGATATTATCATCTCGATAGTATTAATGCAATTGTCAAAATGAATTTTTATATAATTATTATCAAGGGATGCATTATGCCCTGAATAATACTCCATAAGTGCGAGACTAAGTCCGTCTTTTCTGCGCAGTATATAGCGCTTCTGCTCCTTCAAAAATGCTGCAAGTCTGTCAGATGCACTAACTTCTGCCATAACTTCAATGCCCTGTGATGCTTCTGATCCATCATCTGTTCCTTCTAAAGAAAGAGTCTCTTCATCCAAAGACACTTCCTCCTCAGCCTTAAGAACAGCAAGGAATATATCCTCAACACTTGAAAAATGAAGATACAATCCTCCACGGCTTATATCACATGCATCTACTATGTCCTGCATAGTAACATTTTTAAAGCCTTTTTTGGAAAAAATCTCTCTAGCCTTAGCCAAAATATGCTTTTCAGTTCTGCTTGCCTTGGCTCCCATAGCGCTCCCCACAATAACAGTGACTTTTAAGATCAGTTCTCGTGATCCCAAAGATCGATAAGTTCCTTCATCTTGCTTACAGCATGTTCAAATATACCATGCTGAACAGCTTCTGACCACATACCAGCCTTGACCTGACCTCCAAGTACATACTTGGACAAGATTCGATTAATATCATCCAAATGCATTATATCTACATTTGAAATATATTCAAGTTCATCTTTCCAGGTCTTAAGATTCTTCCTACTATAAAGATATACATAATTGCGGTCCATAAGACCGGTAGCCTGAGCGTCCTTAACAAATGAAAGGACTGTTGCATCATAAACCGGGAACTGAATGGTGGATCCCATATTAGATCCGCTATAATTCTGATCTACTGCCTTGCTTTCGTTCTCTTTGAACCAGCGAAGGTATTTAGAAAGTGTCTCTACCATTCCACGATAACGGTTAACAATATCCTGCGGGCTATTTTCGGTTACATCTGCCATGTTTCTCACCTCATTTTATATGCAATGAACAGTTACAAAACAACGCTTCTCCGCAATTCTGCATAATTATAACAACAGTGTCACAAATTGTACAGAGTGCGAATCTCCAAATTTTTTATAAATTTCTATACTATTTTTGAACAAACGTTCTAAAACATCCCCACAATATATTTATCGAGCGATTTACCTAAATTGATTATATCGCCATCATATATGCTCATACTTGTTTTAAGCTATATTTATGTTTCTTTTTTATACTTTGCATTATAATAAATGTAAATTTGTATTATCAATACCATTTAATCGAAATATAGTGTAAAATTACATCTTGTGACTAATGATCTCATTATATTGACTAATAGAAAAATAGTTTTTAGAATTATTAGAATGTTTTGAATTGTGTTTTAAGAAAATAAATCGAGGTAATCATGAAATATATACGAATGTACATAAAGTACACACTTAGATACACTTTAAAGCCCCTGTCATTTGTGCCTGCAATTATAATGATGTATCTGATCTTCTCATTTTCAGGTCAAAATGCCACAGATTCAGGAGCCCTTAGCTATGATGTAGGATTTCATCTCTATGATATCATCAACAATATCTTCGCACTTGACCTTTCATCATCGCAGATTGCAGACTATGCTCTGACTAATCAGTTTTATATCAGAAAGGCCGCCCACATTACAGAATATCTTCTTCTGGCAATGTCAGTGTCGCTTCCTTTATATGTTTATAAAGTAAGGGGCTTCAAGCTTTCCTTTTTTGCTACGGCTTTTTGTGTTCTTTATGCTTTTCTTGATGAATATCATCAGACTTTTTCATACGGAAGAACACCACAGCTACGCGATGTAGCAATTGACTCGATCGGTATCGTGATAGGTGTTATCATTGTACGTATTTTAGGCTTTATCGGACGTAAAACCGTATTTAAATCCTTGTCAGAAGAATACGAAGAACAAAGAGCTGCATAATGCAGTCTCTTTATAATTACAGACTAGGGCATTATGCAGTACATATATCCAAAATCTCACTTATATCTCCCGACACCACCGTCTCAGGCTTATAGCCTTTAAAATATCCGTCTATTACTCTTGATAGTCTTGCACGCCTTTCTATGGCGCTTAGATTATCCGTGTTAAGAAGTATACTATCAACCTTGCAGGAAGCTGCAATTGCTATATCACACTGGATCTCATTGCCTATCATAACGGAACTTTCAGCTGTGATATTCTGATCATCAAGAAGTTTCTTCATATACTGCGGCTGGGGCTTTTTCATTTGATTCTCTGAAGATATATAGATCGCATCAAAATATTTGGTAAGGCCCGTGATCTCAAGCTCAGGCCTTGTAAACATCCCCTGTGCATTAGATAAAAGAAATATCTTACCACCGTTTTCTTTTATAGTATCAAGTGTCTTAATGACTCCGGGATATGCACGGAGTCTGTCTCTTGAACTGGTTCTGAATATATTGCACAGATCCTGCATCCACTGGCTATCAACAAGCTCTTCTTCACTCATACGTGCAACCGGGCTTTCTGTCTCATGATGGACAGGCGCTTCTAATAACAGTCTTGCAAAAACCTTCTGTATTTCTATTTCCGGATAATTAATTGCCAGCTTGAAAGCAAGCTCATGCTCTTGTTCCATTACAATATCGAAGTACTTTTGCTGTAACTGGTCGAAAGTATAGTCAGCTCCATAGCAGGAATAAAATCCTGCTATTTCCTTCCAGAATTCAGGCCTGCTTTCGTCTGTATGTATATCTATAAGAGTTCCATATAAGTCAAAAATAAAATTGTCATATTTAAAATTCATAATTGTCTCTTAATCCTTTCGCCTAATGTCCCAAGATATCACCAACAAGCTCTAAATACCATAAATCCTAACCAAATACGCATTCAAAATATCCAGAATATCTGTATATCCCCAAATCTGTATGTTTCAAAGTATACAGATCCAGATTAAATATAATGATGTAGGTCTATCTCAAAACGCATATAGACTGTCCGGGCATTTCAATACTTCCATCTTTTTGTACAGATATTTCAGTATCATCTAAAGTAAGATAGCCCGAAACTTTAAGTTCCTTATACTCATCTGAAGAAAGGTCCACTGTTACAGTTTCATCTGTTGTATTGTATATAACAATGACACTTGATGTTACAGAGCTTCCATTTTCATCCTCTCTTGTCCAGGTCTTACATATTGCAGCAACCATCTCATCACAAAGGTTGTCCTCTTTGGTAATAACACCTCTTGCAAGTTCCGGATTAGAGTTCCTGAGATTCAAAGCCCTTTTATAATAATTTAGTAGAGAAAGGTCATCTGTAAGCTGCTCATCTGCAGGTGCAAAAGTCTGCTCCACATCACTGTCAGCGCCCTCAGGAGGATTGCATATTCCACTTGTATCAGAAGATGACCAGTTCATAGGAAGCCTTTTATTGGGATCTTCTTTTCCAGAACTCATCATTCCTATCTCTTCACCATAATATATAAAGGTACTTCCACTCATGGTCATGAGGATTCCGGCTGCCATTTTCATATCATTAAGGTCACAATTAAGGTTATTGGCCACTCTTACCTGATCATGATTGGTAATAAATGGTGCATCAATATAGTCAGGATTAGAGGCAGAATATATTGTCTGATAATCGATCATTGCATTTACAAGGCTGTCAGCGCCAGACTGACCTCTTGCTGCCTTTTCTATAGTTCCTTCTGCTCCCGATGCAGGGAAGTTGAACATACTTGGTGTCATGCTCTTATAAAAGTCTGCAATAGTTGCTTTATTAGCCCAGACTTCGGATACCATATAGAAGTCCGACTTTTTGGAAAGACAGTAATTATATATCCAGTTCATGATATCAAGTGTTGCACTCTGATCATCATCTTCATAATGCATTGCAGCATCCATTCTGTAACCATCTATTCCATGCTCTATCCAGAAATCCGATATTTCTTCGAATTCTTTTTTCAGATTTTCATTTTCAAGATTGAAATCAGGCATTTCAGACCAGAATACTCCTTCGTAGTACCAGTCTGTTCCTGATACCTTGTACCAGGTGTCATTTTTCTGATCTTTGGAAAAATTGTAATAGCAAAAATAAGGGCATTCATTCTCATCAGGTTCTTTGCCATCTTCAAGATTTCTAAGATAATCACAAGCCTGTATGAACCATTCATTCTTGGATGAAGAATGATTCATGACCATATCTATGATTATGTTAATTCCTCTTTTATGACACTCATTTACAAGATTATCAAAGTCTTCCATTGTGCCATATTCAGAATCTATATCCATATAATCAATGACATCATATTTGTGATAAGTTGTTGATGGCATGATAGGCATAAGCCAGATTCCGTTTACTCCAAGATCCTCAATATAATCTAGTTTTTGTGTCACTCCGTTAATATCACCTATACCATCTCCATCAGAATCATAGAATGAGTGTACAAATATCTCATAATAATTCCTGTAATTATCATCTACAATGCTGACCTCATCTTCCTTCTTGCTACAGCCAGAAAGCATAGACACAGTAAATGCAAGGGTCAGGCTAAAAATTATAAGATGTCTTATTTTTCTAAAAACATATTTCATATTAAGCCTCATGAACAATCTAATCTGTAAAAAGGCAGAGACAGACAATTCTGCCTCTGCCTTTCTGGAAAGCTGTTATAAATATTTATTTATGCAAAGTTAAATGCGGGATTACGAAGCTATGGATATTATCCCTTTACTGCTCCACCTGTAACACCTTCTACATAGTACTTCTGAAGTGACATGAAAAGTGCTGTTATCGGAACTGCAATAAGTACACCACCGGCACAGAATCTTGTGAAATATCCCTGATAGTCATTGGTGTTAACCCAGTCATAAAGACCTACTGCTACGTTGTAGCTCTTGCTGTAACCAAAAGCGATATATGATGCAAAGATATAGTCACACCATGGTGCCATGAATGCAACAAGTGCCTGATATATTATGATAGGCTTGGAAAGAGGAAGAAGCATTGTGAAGAATATTCTTGCACGTGATGCTCCATCAATTCTGGCGGCCTCATCAAGTGTCTTTGGAATGGTATCAAAGAAACCTTTACATACATAATATCCCATACCTGAACTTGCTACTCCGACAAGGATAAGTCCTGGTATTGCACCTGCCTGTGTAAGTCCGATATTCTTCAAAAGGAAATACAAGCATATCATTGATAAAAATCCAGGGAACATTCCAAGTACGAGCCAGAACTTCATAAGAAGAGTTCTTCCTGCAAATCTTGTACGTGAAAGTGCATAGCTTACCATAAGTACAAAGCATGTCTGACCAAGTGCTATAAAGAATGCGATTATAAATGTATTTATAAACCATCTTATAAAGTTAGAGTCAGATGAGAACAGCCATTTATAGCTGTCAAGTGAGAACTGCTTTGGAACAAGATATGCTACCATTCCGCCGCCGCCCTCAGTGGGTGCTCTGAAGCTCTGTAATACTATACATAAAAATGGAAAAAGCCATATAAAACTAAGTATTATTAAAAGTATATACGCCAAGGCATTACCTAAAGCGCTGTGTTTTTTGTGTAATTTCTGCTCAGCCATTACTGGAATCCCTCCTCATCTTTAATCGAAGGCAGTTTGCTATATGCGATAAGTGATGTAACCGCTACAACAATGAAAGTAAGAATACCTACACAGGCTGCCAGTTTATAGTTCGTACTATTAAGGATAAGCTTATACAGCCATGTTACAAGAAGATCTGTATATCCGGATCCTCCATACAGCTGCATGGATGTAGGTCCGCCTCCTGAGAGAAGATAAATAACATTGAAGTTATTTAAGTTTCCTGTAAATGATGTAAGAAGATAAGGTCCTGTAACGAAAAGCATGTATGGCATTGTGATCTTACGGAACATCTGCCATGGGCTTGCTCCATCAATTCTGGCACTTTCATAAAGGTCAGCAGGAATATTCATAAGAAGTCCTGTAGCCATAAGCATTACATAAGGTATACCAATCCAAAGGTTTATCAAAATGATAAGTACCCTTGCTGTCATTGGATGTGCCCAGAAATTGTAGGAACGTTCAAAGATTCCCCATTTAATAAAATAAGTATTGATAAGTCCATCAGCTGCAAACATCTTGGATACATACAAAAGAGAAATAAACTGAGGAATAGCTATAGTCATTACGAAAATAGTACGCCAGAGTTTCTTGAACTTGACACCTTTTTTGTTAATAAGAAGTGCAAGTGCAATTCCTCCAAAATATGTTGAGAATGTTGCAAAGAAAGCCCAAACAAGTGTCCAGATAAGGATCGTAGCAAAGGTTGAACCCATGCCATTACCGCCAAACTGGAGGAGCTGCTTGAAGTTTTCAAGTCCTACCCATGTAAAGAGTTTACTTGGAGCCTGATGAGTAGCATCGTAATTAGTAAATGCAACGCATATCATGAATATGATCGGTACAACCATAAATATAAGAACACCAAGTACCGGCAATGCAAGAAGTGTTGCATGAAATTTCTGATCTAATAAAGATTTAAAATCCTGAGCTGTTGAAGGAAGACTTCCACCATTTCGAAGAATCTTCTCCTCATTCTGATTTTCCTGGATATTCATTCTCCAGAAAGTAATAAACAGAACACAAAGTACTGCTGTCAAAACTCCGTAAAGAAGTATAAGGAACGAATTATCTCCATATGTTGTAAGGAAAGTATTCGGATCCATATGTGTTTCTTCTGTACCAAGTGTTGATAATTTTGAAAGGTTTGAAATTCCTGAGGTTGCCATATAGACGATAAATGCCACCTCAATTAGAAGATAAGCGAATCCTCTCGCAAAAGACTTTCTCATAAGAGGTCCAAAGCCCATTATAAGAAAAGAAACTTTTGTCTTCCAATCCCCCTCTTTAAAAGTAACACCAATATTTTTGATATTACCTGCAATTAGTCCTAACGCATTGTTTTTGTTCTTTTCCATAGAAGCACTCCCGCAAAAACAGGGGAGAGGAAAGACCTCTCCCCTGAATATTCAATCTGCTATTTATAACAAATTCAGTTAATTACTGAACAAGTGTTGCGCATGTGTCATCATGTGTGCTGAGCTCTTTCATGAAGTCTTCATCTGCAGAATCTACTGTAAGAGTTCCGTTCTCAACGTCTGCACCAAGAGCGCCTGCAAGATCCCACCATTCTCCAGGATACTGACCCTGAGGAATCATGTAAGGCATCTGCTCCTGAAGAGCTGCAAGAGCTACGTTAGCCTGAACTGCGCTATCAGCCTGTGCTGTAAGGTTTGAAGGACCCCAACCCTGAGCATTGAATCTTTCAAGCTGAGCATCTGTATCTGTAAGCATCTTAGCTATCTCATAGCACATAGCAAGCTTGCCGCCTTCTGTCTGAGGCTTAACACCAAGAAGCTTGTTGCCTGAGAATCCGCTAAGGTGATATGTCTGTCCATCAGAACCTTCGAATGAAGGAAGTGCTGCACATGCATAGTTGTCACCAAGCATTTCTTCAAGTGCTGCGCTATCCCATGTACCATCGATGATAGCACCTACGTTTGTAGCTTCACCTGCTGATGATCCATCAACAAATGCTGAAGAAGAAGCAACTTCTGCCATCTCTTTGATAGCTACAAGACCAGCATCAGAAGCATAGTCTGCTGTAACACTTGTGAAGTTACCATCTGCGTCTGTTTCGAAAGAACATGTGCATCCTGCTCCGAAGAAGAATGCTGCATTGTACCATGCTGAATCAAGATCTGCATAGAAGCCCTTGCCTGCAGCTTCGCAATCAGCGATGATCTGCTCAAGAGATGTAGGATCTGTTACTACTGAACTATCATAGTAAAGGAAATATCCATTATCAGATGTCATAGGGAATGCATAAAGAGCATCGCCTGATGTTGCAGCTCCGATAGCTCCTTCATCATTGCTTGATTTAACCCACTCTGACATGTTGTCATTAAGTGGCTGAAGAGCACCTGCAGCTACAAGACGTGTAAGCTGATCCTGTGCAAAACCATAAATATCAGCACCGCCGGATACATCAGTGATCATGTTAGAAGCAGCATCACCTTCACCAACAGCTTCTACTGTGATATTTCCTGCATATCCTGAATATGCATCATTAGAAGCAATAAAATCATCTACAAGCTGCTGTGTAAGATCTACAACATTCTCAGCAACCCAGATTGTGATCTCACCTGAACCATAATCGATTGCAGGTGTCTCTTCTGCAGCTGCCTCTGTTGTAGCAGCCTGTTCTGCTGTGTCTGTTGTTTCTGTCTGTTCTGTAGAATCTGTTGCCTGTGTCTGATCTGCTGTGTTGTCTGATGAAGAACCACATCCAGCGAGCATAGAAGCTACAAGAGCCTGTGTCATTAAAACGGTTAAAACTTTCTTTTTCATGTTTTCCTCTCCTTTTTAGACTTTTTATTTAAAGTGCCATATGCACTCCAAATCCCAAATCATAATACCCAAAAACTAAGAAAATCGAAAATTTCCGAAACTTTCGTTTGACAATTCTGTTTTATCACACTTTATGCACAATTGTCAATAATTCCGCTCATATAATTATTTATTCGTCATTTTACACAATCCTTGAATAGCGTTTTATTGCATATCTTTCAAAAAATTTTCGTTTTTTTTCGCTTTATCTTGTTTTTGCTCTTTTGTAACATTATAATAATTGAAGAAATGCAATGGATTTTTAGAGCGTTTTCGTATTATACTTCTCATTATCATCAAAGAATGGTATTATACGAAAATAGTACGAACAAACGCTATACGAAAGGACGACATGGCTACCATAAAAGATATCGCCAATAAACTTGGCATTTCAGTCAGTACTGTTTCAAAAGGTTTGAACGGTGCCAAAGACATAAGTGCCGCCCTAAGACAGGAGGTTTTGGAAACTGCTGTTGAAATGGGCTATACCGGACGCAAAACTCAGCGAAAGAGTCAGAAAAGACTTTGTGTTTTCGTCGAAAATATGGATTATGAATCCACAAGCCAATTTGGTTATGACATTGTACTTGGATTCAGACAGGCTGCTTACAAAGAGCAATGTGAAGTTTTCATACAACCTGTAAGTCACGAATTCCAGGTTAATGAAAAATATGACACATATATGCTCGGTAATGGATTTTCAGGAGCATTCCTTCTTGGATTTTCTTTAGAAGATCCATGGATGGAGCAGCTTAAAACAACAGCCTTTTCCACTGTTCTTCTTGATAACTTTATTGAGAAGAATCCTAATGTAGGTTATATAGGAACAGATTCAGAAGAAGGAATAGCTCTTGCAATAGAACACCTTACAAAGCTTGGGCACGAAAAGATAGCTTTTTTGGATGGTTCAAGAGGATCAATGGTTTCAGATCTTAGAATGATAGCCTATCTTGACAGCATGACAAGCCACAGACTTCCTGTTGATCCTAATCTTGCTGTATATGGATACTTCGTAGCCGATGCCGCTCACTATCATGTACCTACCTTCCTTGACCTTGGAGCAACAGCTATCCTTTGTGGTAATGATCTTATTGCTACAGGTGTTATTGAAGAGTGTACAAGGCAGGGATATAAAGTACCTGAAGATATAAGTGTTATAGGTTTTGATGATCTTCCAATAGCAGAACATCTTAACCCACCTCTTACTACTGTTAAGCAGGACAGGCTGGAAATCGGTAAATGCGGTTTTTATATTTTAAGAGCTATGACAGAACATATATCTCTTTCCAAGAACCTGCTTAGGCCATCTCTTTCTGTAAGATCATCTACAGCTATAGCAAAACCAAGACTTGCTAAGCGCCATATTGTTGAGAAGGACTCAGTAAGTAATTTAAACCCTGAATTATATTCGCAATACCAGCAGCATAAGCAGATAAGATAATTATTTTTTCATAACAAAGTAGACTCAGATAATAAGATAATCACTTTTCATAGTAAACAGTACAAGCGGATAATAAAATTCTTTTCATAGTAAACAGTACAAGCAAATAATATAATTTCTTTTCACAATAAAACAGCCTTCATTATTACAGATCAGTATATCTGCAGTAATGAAGGCTATTTTATATATGTGGATCACAAAAAAACAAATAAAAAAGCACCGGAATATCCGATGCTGTCCTGTTTCTTATGAAACAGGGGAAGAGAGATTCGAACTCCCATGAACGGTTTTGGAGACCGTGATACTAGCCATTGTATGATTCCCCTTTATTTCGTCGGCCTGTCGCCGTCAACGAAATAAATTATATCAAAGCATATTACAGTATGCAAGCGTTTTTTGCAGTTTTTTACAAGAATCGTAATTGCGTATCTGATACTTCTTTTTACCGTTTCGGACTATCAAAATATCTTCATTGCATCCTGTACTGATCGTACTCCTATAATCTCAAGACCTTTTACATCTTTAAGTTTATTCTCATAAGCCTTCGGAAGTATTATCGTCTTAAAACCAAGTTTCTTGGCTTCCATAACTCTCTGCTCTGTCATACTTACACTTCTGACTTCTCCAGAAAGACCAACTTCTCCAAAAGCAACTACAGAAGAATCTATAGGCTTATTCTTAAAGCTTGATATAACAGCAAGACATATGCCAAGATCCAGAGCCGGTTCCTGAAGCTTCATTCCGCCTGCAAGATTAACATAAGCATCACAGTCAGCCATCTGAAGACCAACTCTTTTTTCAAGTACAGCCATTAACAGGTTCACCCTGTTATAGTCAGTTCCATTGGCCTGTCTTCTTGGAAATCCAAAGCTCGTTCGGCATACAAGAGCCTGTACTTCAAGAAGAATTGGTCTTGTACCTTCAACAGAACAGGTTACTATACTTCCGCTTGCATCTTCCGGTCTTCCGTCAAGCATAAACTCTGATGGATTCTGAACTTCTGCAAGTCCGTCTTCACGCATTTCAAAAACGCCGATTTCATTAGTAGATCCAAATCTATTCTTGACGCCTCTTAATATCCTATAGGATGCATGTCTGTCGCCTTCAAAATACAGAACTGTATCAACCATATGTTCAAGAACTCTTGGTCCTGCTACTGTTCCTTCCTTGGTTACATGCCCTACTATAAATATCGATATATTCATACTTTTGGCAATTCTAAGAAGAACAGCTGTAGTCTCTCTGACCTGAGATACACTTCCAGGAGCAGATGTAACATCCTCGTTGAACATAGTCTGTATCGAGTCTATTATCACAATTTCAGGTTTTTCTTTAGTAATAACAGCTTCTATGCTGGACAGATTGGTCTCACATAAGAATTTAAGATTATCTGTAAAGTCGCCTATACGATTAGCTCTTAACTTGATCTGTCTAAGCGATTCCTCTCCTGATATATACAGAATATTATGACCATCATCAGACATATTCCTTGCAACCTGAAGAAGAAGGGTAGATTTACCAATACCTGGATCACCACCTACAAGTGTAAGCGAACCTCTTACAAGACCTCCCCCTAAAACTCTGTTAAGTTCTTCTATATGTGTATCACTTCTGTCTTCCTGACCAAGAGCTATCTGTGATAATGCTTTTGGAGCTGATTCATTCCCTTGAGCAAAATGATTTGAAGTACCACTTCCAAGTGTAGCTCTTTTATTTTTAGGTTCAGGTTTTACAACTTCCTCAACCATGGTATTCCATTCATGACATGAAGGACACTGTCCCATCCATTTGGATGACTCATATCCACAGTTCTGACAAAAGAATACTGTTTTAATCTTTGCAGGCATATATTTACTCCCCCAAAATCTTGCAAAAAGCCACAGATATACGTCATTGTATATCTGTGGCTTCATTATGAAATTTTTAAGCTTCTTCGACCTTAACTGCAACCGGCTTCCCAGAAAGTTCAACACTGATTGACAGTTTACCGCCAAGTCCTGTTTTCATCTTTCCTTCACTGGAGCCATCTATGAGTACGTTATACTCAGTATTGTCCTCCATACCTAAAGTAATCTGTGCGTCTGCGTTACCTTCAACCATGAATGTCACACCTTTTTCGGTCTCTTTGAAGTGAGTCACTGCCGTTCCGGGAACAGATTCAAATACAAACATATCGTTTGCCTCGAGTCTTGTTATGTCCTTAAACGTCTTGACTTTGAGCAGATCTCCATCATGCTTGAAATCTTCAAGCTTAGACTTTGAATCAAGCTCGTAGTTACCAAAGCTGATTGTACCGTCAGCTTCTGCCCGCAGCAACTGTTCTACTACAGCCATATGGAACCTCCTATTGGTACGATAAAAAAGTTTTCAAAGTACATTATCCCTTTTGGGTAATAACCATTATATCACACAAAATTTTAAAATATGTTACGAAAGCGCCACTTTTTTAGGTCTGCCTGCCTTCTTTTTGGGTTTTGAAGACGCATTCTTTTTGGTAGCTGCCTTTTTGGTTGTAGCCTTAGTCTTCTTGGATGCTGCAGCCTTGGTCTTTCCTTCAGCCTTTTCTGCCTTGGTACTAAATGTAACCTTATCATCCTTAAAGCCAACTACAACTTCGCTGTCACGCTTTATATTGCCCTTAAGAAGCTCTTCTGCCATTGAATCCTCAACAACAGTCTGAATAGCACGCTTCAAAGGTCTTGCACCCATCTTTTCTTCTGAATATTTATCAACAAGATGCTTCTTAACAGCCGGTGATATTGTAAGCTTAATATTAAGCTGTTCTTTGCATCTCTTTGAAAGAGAGCTTGAAAGAAGAGTTACAATCTGCATCATCTCGTCACTTGAGAGCTGATGGAATACCATGATCTCATCAATTCTGTTGATGAATTCAGGTTTGAAGAGACGCTTAACCTCTTCCATAACTCCGCTCTTCATTGTCTCATAGTCTTTCTTGGCATCAACCTTGGTATCAAAGCCAAGTCTCTTAGGAGATACTATCTTCTGTGCTCCCACATTGGAAGTCATGATAATGATAGTATTCTTGAAACTTACCTTACGTCCCTTGGCATCTGTAATATGACCATCATCAAGTACCTGAAGAAGGATATTGAACACATCAGGATGTGCTTTTTCTATCTCATCAAAAAGTATAACTGAATATGGATTTCTTCTTACTTTCTCAGAAAGCTGTCCGCCATCATCATATCCAACATATCCTGGAGGTGATCCGATCATCTTGGATACACTATGCGGTTCCATATATTCAGACATATCAACTCTTATAAGAGCACTCTCAGATCCAAACATAGCTTCAGCAAGCGCCTTGGAAAGTTCAGTCTTACCTACACCTGTAGGTCCAAGGAAGAGGAATGACCCAATCGGTCTGTTAGGATCCTGAAGACCAACACGGCCTCTTCTTATAGCCTTTGAAACAGCAACTACTGCTTCTGACTGGCCTATAACTCTCTTATGAAGTGTATCTTCAAGTTTTAAGAGTCTTTCTGATTCCTTCTCTGCAATCTTCTTAACAGGAATCTTGGTCCAAAGAGCAACTACTTCTGCAACATCATTAGCACTTACAGTTACAGAGCCTGTCTGTTCCTTACGCTCATTAGCCGCCTTCATTCTGTTATATTTCTTGATAAGAAGAGCCTGCTGTCTGTTGAGTTCACCTGCCTGTCTGTAGTCTTCGCTCTTCAGAGCTTCTTCAACCTGGTCATCAAGATCTTTAATTTGACTATCCAGGTCACGCATCTTGGATGTGTCACCCATTGAGTGAAGTCTCACTGCTGATGCGGCTTCATCAATAAGATCGATAGCTTTATCAGGAAGATTTCTATCATTGATATATCTGTTTGATAATTCAACCGCTGCTTTTACAGCTTCTGGAAGTATGCTTACATGATGATGCTCTTCATACTTGTAAAGTATTCCGTTAAGGATATTGAGAGTCTCTTCTGTAGTAGGTTCTTCTACTGTAACAGGCTGGAAACGACGCTCTAAAGCTGCATCCTTCTCTACATACTTACGATACTCAGATATAGTTGTAGCACCAATTATCTGAATCTCTCCTCTTGCAAGAGATGGTTTTAAGATATTAGAAGCATCTATAGCACCTTCAGCACCGCCTGCTCCAATAAGTGTATGCATCTCATCTACAAAGAGAATGATATTACCATCTTCAGCAACTTCATGAATTACCTTTTTAATACGTTCCTCAAATTCACCTCTGTACTTTGATCCTGCGATCATACCTGAAAGATCAAGTGTCAGAAGTCTCTTATTCTGAACTGTAAAAGGAACATCTCCTGAAACTATACTCTGAGCAAGTCCTTCGACTACTGCAGTCTTACCAACACCGGGTTCACCGATAAGGCAAGGATTATTCTTGGTTCTTCTTGAAAGAATCTGAATTACGCGTTTAATCTCAGACTCACGTCCGATAACAGGATCAAGCTTTCCTGCAGCTGCAAGCGCTGTAAGATCACGGCTGTACTGTGCAAGAGCACTACCCTTCTTACGTCCGGACTGGCGCTTACCAAGATCCTCTTTAACAAGATTAGGGTCTTCACCCATAGCTGCAAGAGTCTCTGCATAAAGCTTCTGAACCGGAACATTTAAGGTACTTATAAGTCTTACTGCAACATTCTCGCCGTCCTTAATAAGAGCAAGAAGTATATGCTCTGTTCCAGTCTTTGATGCACGGAATCTGTCTGCCTGACGGTGTGCTTCATTAAGAACCTGCTGAGCTCTTGGTGAAAAGCCATCACGGTCCATTGTTGCAACACTTCCGTCCTGCACAATAAGATCTTTAACAAGATCCATAAGACGTTTTTCATCTATTCCATTATCGATCAGGATTCTGGATGCTACGCTTCCTTCTTCTCTGATAAGACCAAGCAGAATATGCTCTGTTCCTACATAGTTCAGTTTCAGACTTTTTGAAGCCTTACGAGCTGTTTTGAGCGCGTTTTCGGCTTTATCTGTAAACTGTGAATTCATATATTTGTATTCCTCCTGCTGTTTATTTTTGAAACCAAAAGATCATCAGATTCCGCTATATTCGTCGTATATCTGATCTATAAGATTGTGAATCTCATTCCTTGAAATATTTTTGCAAAGAGCTCTGGCCAGAACGACCTCAAGCCCCTGCCTTGCTTCGTCAAGTGCTTGCAGCTTGTCTATGTCCACTGCAATAACAGCACCTTTCCTTCGGTCAATCTTTACAAAACCTTCCTGTTGCAAAATCGAATAAGCTTTATTGACCGTGTGCATATTGATACCGATTGTCTCTGCAAGAGTTCTGACACTTGGTAGCTGTTCGCCTTCATGGAACTGCGAAGTAGCTATTCCAAGTATGATCTGATTGCACAGCTGCACATAAATGGCATCATCACTGTTAAAATCAATTTCTATCATCATTTCTAATATAACCTCATGTCTTAACCAAAAGGAGATACTACTACACGCAATCGGGCATAAGTAAAGACTAATGGTTCTATATTGCTGGTTTCTGTTATATAAATGGTATAACAGTGATGATATACATGTCAATAAATATAAGTGGAAGTTTTATAAACCTTTTATTAAGTATCGGTTTATAAAGAACATATAACAAGTATTTTTATAAAGCTTTTTTATAAAAAAACCGGATTGAAAAACATTATTCCAATCCGGCTTATATGATCTAATTATCGTCTCTTTCCATCGTTGTCGTTATCAAGATCAAGGAACTCAAACTCGAAATCATCGTCATCAGCAAAGTTTCTTGATTTGCGAGGTGTAGGTCTAGAGTTTCTATCAGGTCTTACAGTTGAACTGTTCTCTACAGGTGGCATCTCTTCCTCAGGAAGTGGCTCTTCATCCGGGTATTCTTCCGGATATCCATCATCTGGATAGCCTTCATCATATCCTTCGTCATAACCATCATCATATCCATCATTTTTCTTGGATCTAAGCTTATCAAATATGCTTGCTTTACGAGGCTTCGGCTCGTCGTCATACTGCATATTATCATCCTCATAGTTACCACCTTCATCATCATAATAAAGGAGATTTCTGAGTCTGATAAAGAGGAATATAACTGCTCCCGCAAGTACTACAACAAGGATGATAAGGATTATATCAAGAACTGTAATAGCCTTCTGTGTACCATGTGCCTGAATATAATCATTAGCTGCAAGGATTCCTTCAACGCTATACTTAACAGCATTTCCATCTGTATTCTTAACAAGCTGATATGTTCCGTCTGTATCTATGAAAACATAATATGAATCATTGGATGTTGTTGCAACTATTGTATTACCGGTATTAGTTGTTGTATCAGTTGTTTCTGTAGTAGCTTCTTCAGTTGTCCCAGTTTCTTCTGTATTCTCAGTTCCCTCAGTATTTTCACCTGTTTCTTCAGTAGTAGTTTCTGTTTCAGTGATAACTTCTCCAAGCTCTACAAGATCTGCACGAATGAATCCCTGTACTCCGCTTGAAAGAGTAATATAATACCACTGCTTACCTGAAGAATCAGTAGCTGAACCTGTTACAGTAACTACATCACCGCTTGCAACACTTCCTGCTACAGAATAAGCTGTACCTGCACCGGAACGTACATTAGCTTTACTTGTAGTAACTGTAGCTGAAGTAGAATCCATTGCTGTAACCTGAGTATCAGGAAGATCCTCAGCTGTCTGGGTATTATCAGCTGTTGTTGTCTCTGTAGTAGTTGTTTCAGTTGTTGTTGTAGTTTCGGTAGTTGTTGAAGTTGTATCAACTTCCTGAGGCTCTCCCTTGGTTACAAGGTCTCCTCTTATATAACCTGTTCCGCCTACTACATTGACCTGATACCAAACCTGTCCATTTGCATCTGTAACTTCAGATAAGATCTGAACCTGGTCTCCGCTTTTAAGGCTTCCTACTACTTCGCTTGATGTATCAGAGCTTGAACGAACTTTTGCAGATGAAGCTGTAACAGTTGCATATGTTACTGTTTCAGCACTTGCAATAAATGTACTTCCAATTACCAATGTCATGACAGTTGCAAAGGCAGCTATCAATGCCATTATTCTCCCACGTTTCTTCTCCATAGTTTACCTCTTTCTTTCTGCCAGATTCATAAAGCACACGAATTATCAGATTTCATCAAGTGCCTTACCGATGTCATGACGCATATACTTACCATCAAAGCTTACAAGCTCTGTCAGTTTATATGCATTCTCTCTGGCTTCTTTAAGTGTATTACCCTTAGCTGTAATGCCAAGCACTCTGCCCCCGTTTGTAATAACATTTCCATGCTCATCAAATTTTGTCCCAGCATGGAAACAGTACCCGTCTTTTAATCCATTAAATGCTTCAAGGCCTGAAATAACCTTACCCTTTTCATATTTCACAGGGTATCCCTCAGATGCAAGAACCACGCAGACAGCGGCCTTATCTTCAAACTCAAGGTCAATCTTATCAAGAGTACCATCAATTACTGCATTCATGACATCTATTATATCAGTTTTCATACGAGGAAGTACAACCTGAGTTTCAGGATCGCCAAATCTGGTGTTGTATTCTACAACCTTAGGACCCTGTGATGTCATCATAAGTCCGAAATAGAGAACACCCTTGAATTCTCTTCCTTCAGCTGCCATTGCATCAACAGTCTTCTGATAGATTGTCTCACAAGCTACCTTATTGATCTCTTCAGTATAGAAAGGACTTGGAGAAAATGTTCCCATACCTCCAGTATTAAGACCTGTATCTCCGTCTCCTGCTCTCTTATGATCCTGAGATGAACTCATGAGCTTATAATGCTTTCCATCAACAAAAGCAAGAACAGATACTTCTCTTCCTGTCATGAATTCTTCGATTACCATCTCATTACCGGCACTTCCAAACTTCTTATCAAGCATGATCTCATCAACGCCTGCAAGTGCCTCTTCAAGATCCTTACAGATAAGAACTCCTTTTCCAAGTGCAAGACCATCAGCCTTAAGTACTATTGGGAAGTTAACTTCAGTCTTAAGATATTCCTTAGCTTTATCAGCATCTGTAAAGATTTCATAAGAAGCTGTAGGAATATTGTACTTCTTCATAAGATCCTTGGAGAATGCCTTACTGCCTTCAATTATAGCCGCATTTTTTCTGGTACCGAAAACTCTGAGTCCCTTTTCTTCAAGGGCATCTACGATACCTGCACATAACGGATCATCCTGACTGCATACAACAAGATCAACTCCGTTCTCTTTAGCAAAATCGCCAATCTTATCAAATTCCATTACACCAAAAGGTACGCACTCTGCAAGATTAGCAATACCCGCATTACCTGGTGCACAATAAATCTTATCAACATGTTTGCTTCTGGAAATTGCTTCGACCATCGCATGTTCGCGACCGCCCCCACCGACTACCAGGACTTTCATTAAATTCTCCTCCGATTACTCAACTCAATTATATCTGTGATTTGGGCATAATACAATGCCCATTACTTGCTACTATAGATTATCAGATGCTTTGAGGATCATATCCATCTATTATAACTTTATGATCTTCAACCCTGACTTTGCCATGAGCTATAAGGTCTATAGCCTTGGGCATTATCTTCCATTCAGCCTGTTCCATTACACGTTTTTGAAGGATCTCAGGTGTATCATCCTGTTCTACCATTACAGCTTTTTGAAGGATGATAGGACCTGTATCAGTTCCTTCATCAACAAAATGAACTGTAGCACCTGTAACTCTTGCACCTCTTTCAAGGACTTTTTCATGAACATGAAGGCCATAATAGCCCTGACCACAGAAAGAAGGAATAAGAGCAGGATGAATATTTATAATACGATTCGGGAATGCTCTTACTATCTCTTTAGGTATAACAACCATGCAACCTGCAAGTACTACAAGATCAGGCTCAGCGCTCTTCAAAGTTTCAAGGAAGTCCTTGTTAAAATCATCCCTTGCAGGATAATTCTTTGGAGACTTGCATACTGCCGGTATTCCAGCCTTCTTGGCTCTCTCAAGTGCATATGCATTAGGATTATTAGAAAAAACAAGTACGATCCTTGTGTCACTTATCTTGCCTGATTCTATGCCATCAATGATCGCCTGAAGATTTGTTCCTCCTCCGGATACACAAACAGCAATTTTTAGCATAATGTAACACCCTTTTCGCCTTCTTCTATCTTACCTACAACATAAGGTGTCTCACCTGATGCCTTTACAGCTTCCATTGTCTTATCAACATCAGCAGGATCTACACACAGAACCATACCAAGACCCATGTTGTATGTGTTATACATCATCTGATCATCAATCTGACCCTTCTTCTGCATAAGCTTAAAGATAGCTGGAACTTCATAGCTGTTTTTCTCAATAACAGCTCTCTTTCCTTCAGGAAGCATACGCGGAACATTTTCATAGAATCCGCCGCCTGTAATATGGCTGCAGCCTTTAACCTTTACGCCTGCATTCTTTACAGACTTCATCATGTGTACATAGATACGTGTTGGCTCTATAAGAGCTTCGCCAAGTGTCTTTCCAAGTTCATCATAATATGTATCGAGGCTTTCTTTGGTCATTTCAAAAACCTTACGAACAAGTGAGAATCCATTAGAATGAACTCCACTTGATGCAACTCCAATAAGGACATCACCTGCTTTAATTGTACTTCCGTCAATAAGATCCTTCTTCTCACATACTCCTACAGAGAAGCCTGCAAGATCATACTCATCCTCAGGCATAAGACCTGGATGCTCTGCAGTCTCACCACCAACAAGTGCACAATCAGCCATCTTACAGCCTTCTGCAACAC
Source organism: Butyrivibrio sp. (assembly GCF_024699075.1). Next base: position 16,269 of record NZ_JAILQF010000227.1, on the reverse strand, counting down.
CTTTAACTATAGTAGCGATCTTTTCAGGATAATTCTTACCGCAAGCAATATAATCAAGGAAAAAGAGTGGCTCGCCGCCTGCACAGGCAACGTCGTTAACGCACATGGCAACGCAATCGATACCAACAGTATCATGCTTATCCATAAGGAATGCCAGTTTAATCTTGGTACCAACACCATCTGTACCTGACAGAAGAACCGGATCCTCCATGTTCTTAATTGCTGCCATATCAAAAGCTCCGGAAAATCCTCCGATGCCTCCCATTACTTCAGGGCGTGTTGTTGCCTTTACGTACTTTTTCATCAATTCTACAGATTCATATCCAGCCTCAATATCAACGCCCGCATTCTTGTAATTCAGTGCCACTTCTTGTTCCTCCTAAAATATACCCTTTAAAAAATTTAATTGTTACTTATCATTTTGAATAGTTCTTGTATCCAACCTGTGAAAGCTTCTCATCTTTAGCTACAACACTTTCTTTAAGAGAAGCTGAATAATCCTTTAATCTCTTAAGGAGCTCAGGATCACTTGTTGCAAGGATCTTAGCTGCAAGGATTCCGGCATTAGCGCCTCCGTTAATTGCAACAGTAGCTACAGGAATGCCTGTAGGCATCTGTACGATAGAATAAAGAGAATCACGTCCGCCAAGAGATGTTGTGTGCATAGGAATACCTATTACAGGAAGCGGGAAAATTGCTGCGCACATTCCCGGAAGATGTGCTGCCATACCGGCTCCGGCTATGATAACCTTATATCCCTTCTCCTCAGCGCTGTTTGCATAATCAAAAAATTCCTGAGGCTCTCTGTGTGCAGATATGATATGCATCTCGTAACTAATTCCAAGCTGTTCGAGAATATCTGCAGCCTTGGCCATGACCGGCATATCAGAATCCGATCCCATTACAATTCCTACCTGTGCCATTTGCATTGCTCCTTTAAATATATAAATTATCCTTTTACTAAAAATGCGATCCTAAAATACTAAATAATTATTTCAGATGAACCATTCAGGTTCACATCGACCCCATTATTGTCAGCAGGACTACTGTCAGTATATTAAGAGTGTTGATTATAATTCCCGATAAAGGAAATATTTTAAATATCTTTTTTTGCTTCATAGCAATAATACCAAGTACAAGACCTGCAATACTGTACCCAAAAGCAAGGAATACGGCAACGCCATACTTGATATCCGCCTGTCCGCCGGCATCAAAAGCCGCCTTCACGCATGTAAAAAGCGCGACGGCAGCAATAACGCTCAATATAAAAGACAGGATACCCTTCCTCGGATGCACATTATCTGTAAAAATATATCTTCTCTTAAAGATAAGTGTTCTTAAACGGAAGTGTTTTTTCTTTTTCTTTTTGTGTTTATGTGCGTGGTAAGTCTCAGCAGTATCCTTCTCCCAGGGATTCTTGTCCCATGGTCTTTGACTCCACGGTTCTATTCTGCTACTCAAAATAAAATCTTCTTACGTCCACTAAGGAGTTTTGCTCCGCTTACTATAAGGAGAACTCCAGCTGTAACGCCTGCAATTATTGAAACTATACCAAATGTAATATTAATCGCTCCAGTATTACCCATAAGTTTATATGTCTTTTCTTCCATATACAAAGCCTCCTATTCTTAACTATACAGGTTCCAAAAGTACCTTTTGACTCCTGATCATAACCGGACTATTCCGTTCATTAAAATCTCACGCAATCATCAAGCAATTGCATATCAGGCATTTACAGCACCATATTCTTTATAGTACTCATCAATCTTTTTCTTTATATCTTTGGTAAGTATCACTTCACCATCAACCGGTCTGTTGTACAGATACTCAACAACATCAGACATTGTTACGATTGCATGTGTACCAAAACCATACTTTTCATGAATTTCGTCAAGTGCTGACATCTCTGTCTCAAGACCCTTCTCCTGACGATTCAAGGATACCATAAGTCCTACTACATCAACATCATCAGCCTGAGCCTGAATTATAGGATATGTCTCTTCTATTGACTTACCTGATGTTGTAACATCCTCAATGATAAGTACACGGTCACCGTTCTTGATCTTGCTGCCAAGAAGGATTCCTTTATCACCGTGGTCTTTGATCTCCTTACGATTAGAACAATACTTTATATCTCTGCCGTAGAGCTGGCTAATAGCAGCACAGGTTGATACAGCAAGCGGAATGCCCTTATAAGCAGGTCCAAATAAAATGTCAAATTCAAGGCCAAAAGTTTCATGAATAGCTCTTGCGTAGAATTCACCAAGCTTTCTGAGCTGAGTTCCTGTAACATATGCTCCTGCATTCATGAAGAACGGAGACTTTCTTCCACTTTTAAGTGTAAAATCTCCAAATTTCAGGACATTACTGTCCACCATGAAATCAATAAACTCTTCCTTGTACTTTTCCATGTAATTTATCCTCTGTATTATTTATTATTCCGCAAGTTGCGGTTGTTAACATAACTTGTAAGCCATAAGCATGAAATCAAAATGCCGCAGTATTATTTAACCGCAGAGTTGATATCCTCTTTCATATCAAACACAGCCTGCCTTGCAGCTTCTCCGACATTGTCTGAGAATTTGCTGTATTTATCGTTCTGCCATGCAGCAATGATTCCTCTTGAAGAATTAACAATAGCTCCAAGACCATCTTTATTGAAGAATCCCTTAAGGTCGCTTCCTTTGCCGCCCTGAGCTCCGTATCCAGGAACAAGGATAAATGCGTGTGGCATAATGCTGCGAAGCTTTGCACCCATTTCCGGATAAGTAGCACCAACTACTGCACCAACATTGGAATAATCACCTTCCATAGAGCTCTGGCCCCATTCTTCAACCTTTGCACCAACATGCTCATATAAAGGCTTGCCGTCTATTAATCTATCCTGGAATTCGCCACTTGATGGATTAGATGTCTTGACAAGGACAAAGATTCCCTTGTCTTCAGAATTACATACATCTATAAATGGCTTAACACCGTCACTTCCCAGATAAGGATTGACAGTTGCGAAATCTTCATTGAAACCTGAAAATCTTTCTGAATCAATTGTAACAGAACCTAAATGACCGATAGCATAAGATTCTGAAGTAGAACCGATATCACCTCTTTTGATATCACCAATTACTATGAGACCCTTTTCATGGCAATAATCAACCGTTTTCTTAAAAGAAATAAGGCCCTCTATACCAAACTGCTCATACATGGCAATCTGAGGCTTAACAGCCGGCACAACATCATAAATAGTGTCAATTATTTCTTTGTTGAACTGCCAAAGTGCATCAGCTGCACCCAAAGGCGTCTTACCAAGTTCTTTGAATGATTTATCTTTGATACGATCCGGAATCATTGAAAGTTTCGGATCCAGTCCCACCACTATAGGGGCATCAGTCTTTTGAATAGCTGATATCAGCTTCTGAATCATGAATACGTCCTCTTTTTCTCATTATTAAACAAGGTACATGACCTTAAACAGTTTATATAATATCATAGAATTTCTAAATGTCACACTATTTGTTTGCAAAACAAAAATATTTTTTGACTTACATAAAAAAACTGTATTGTCTTTTAAGAAAACAACACAGTTTCAAATACTATTTAGAGAGATCAGCATCTCGGCTGCTTCTACTATTCCTGTTCCGGAATCCATAGAACATTTCTGAAGATAATGATGAGCCTCTGGTTCTGTCATATGATGTCTTTCCATAAGCAGCTCTTTAGCCTTTTTAATGGTCTCTTTCTCTTTATCGCTACGCTCCTTTTTGACAGTGTCCCTTGACTTTCTTCTCTTTCTGCTGACACCTTCCAGCATCATATTAAGGGTCGACACAAGAACATCAGTCTGCAAAGGAGTCTGAAGTGATATTACATTATCCGGAAGTTCTATGGACTCAAGTTTAGAAGGAGAGGCTATAAGAAGCATCTGAAAATAGGACGGCAGATCAGCAGCAAGTTCCTCGCATATCATGTCACCTAGTCTGTAACCGCAGACTATGACGCCGTTACCAAGGTCTTCCATCGCTGTAAGAGCCTGGGCTCCTGAGTTGCAGACTGCTGCAACATTAAAGCCTCTCCTCATCAATATATTTTTGAAATTTTTAGAATCAGTATCTTTTGCAAATGCAACAATTACGTTAGCCATATATCAGTATTTCCCAAGATATTCGTTCATTTCCCACTGAGTTACACAGCTTCTGAACCTCTTCCACTCATCTTCCTTGGCTTCAAGGAATTTAACGCATACATCCTGTCCAAGTACTTTTTTAACAAGATCATCACTTTGAAAAGCATCAATAGCCTGGCCAAGAGTCTGCGGAAGAGTCTTAAACTGATCTTTGGCTTCTGTTCCATCAGCCTGCTGCATTGAAAGCTGCTTAGGCGGAAGCATATCATTTTCAATACCATCAATACCTGCTGCTATGCAAAGAGCAAGTGCAAGATATGGATTACATGTTGAGTCAGGATTTCTTAATTCAATCTGAGTCTTATTGCCTCTCTTATAAGGAATACGGATAAGAGAAGTACGATTAGCACTGGATGCAGTCCATGTCATATTAACAGGAGCATCATATCCCGGTACAAGGCGCTTGTAAGAATTAATAAGAGGATTGGTTACAAGGCTGATTCCTTCCATATGATTAAGAAGTCCGGCAATAAATGAGTAAGCTTTTTTAGAAAGTCCAAGCTCATCATTACTGTCAGTGAAGATATTAAGACCATCTTTGTCAAAAGCAGAAAAGCTTATATGCATTCCGGATCCGTTAACACCTTCAAGGGGCTTTGGCATGAATGTCGCATAATAGCCATGCTTTTTGGCGATAGTCTTAACTGCCATTTTGAAAGTCTGGATCATATCTGCGATACGTCCTGCCTCATCACTTTCAAAATCAATTTCATGCTGAGCAGGAGCTATTTCATGGTGAGATGAAAGAATGTTGAAATTCATATCTTCAAGATTAAGAATAATATCACGTCTTACGTTCTCTCCCATATCTGCAGGTGCTACATCAAAATAGCCTGCTGTCTCCTTGGTAGTAGGAACAGGGTTTCCTGAATCATCGCAACCAAAAAGGAAGAATTCAATTTCAGGATTTACTTTAAAAGTGATGCCCATGTCTTCTGCTTTTTTAAGAACTTTCCTGAGTATATTACGGGGATCTCCCTCAAAAGGCTTTCTGTCAAGCGTATATACATCACAGAACATTCTTGCAACCTTGCCAGACTGAGGTCTCCATGGATATATTTCAAACGAATCAAGATCCGGATATAGATACATCTCGCTTTCATTCTTGCGCACGAACCCCTCTACTGCGGACCCGTCAAATGTAAGTTCTCTGTCAAGTGCAACCTCAAGCTGAGAAGGAGTTATAGCAATATTTTTGGGGTTACCAAATATATCACAGAACTGAAGCCTGATAAAAGCCACATCCTCGTCTTCTACAATACGAAAAATATCTTCTCTGGTGTACTTAGTCATTTCTATTATCCTTTCTGACCGTTTAAAATAATATATTTGCAAAATAAAAAAGGCAGGGGTGCTCGAATCAATATCGGCGCCCTTGCCTTTATATTATGATACTATACCTATTAACTGCAATAATTTCAAGTACGATTTTGGAAAAATATTATTCGCCCTCGTAAGGAACTACGGATCCCTGATACTCTTCTTCGATCCAAGCCTTAACTTCATCAGACTTAAGGACTTCAACAAGAGCTACAATTCCGGGATCAGACTCTTTACCTTCCTTAAAGCTTCAACGGTATTATCCTTGGTCTTAAATATCTTGCTGACATTTGATACCTTAATTAAAGGTTCTGACATAACTCATTCCATCCCTATATTTATTTTCAAGAGATAAAATAAGCTTATATCTCCTGAATTATTTCACTGCAAAAAGAGGTGTAGACAGATATCTGTCACCTGAATCAGGAAGAAGTACTACTATATTCTTGCCTTTAGCTTCAGGTCTTAAAGCAACCTGCTCTGCTGCCCACAAAGCCGCTCCTGAAGAAATACCTACCATAATACCTTCAGACTTTGCAAATAATCTGCCCTTTTCAAATGCGCTTTCATTAGGAACTCTGATTATTTCATCATATACCTTGGTATTAAGAACTGAAGGAACAAAACCTGCTCCAATACCCTGGATCTTATGTGGTCCTGGCTTATCTCCTGAAAGAACTGCAGAAGTATCAGGCTCTACAGCAATAATCTTGATATCAGGATTCTTACTCTTTAAGAATTCACCAACACCTGTAAGTGTTCCGCCTGTACCAACACCAGCTACAAAATAATCTACCTGTCCATCTGTATCTTCCCATATCTCAGGTCCTGTTGTGCTTCTGTGAGCAGATGCATTAGCAGGATTATCAAACTGTGCAAGGATAATAGAATTTGGAATCTCTTTGTGCAGTTCCTCAGCCTTGGCAATTGCTCCCTTCATACCCTGAACGCCGTCAGTAAGTACGAGCTCTGCGCCATATGCCTGAAGAATTGTGCGTCTTTCAACGCTCATTGTATCAGGAAGAGTAAGAATAGCCTTATATCCCCTTGCTGCTGCTACAGATGCAATACCTATACCGGTATTACCTGAAGTTGGTTCAATGATCGTTGCTCCCGGTTTAATCTTTCCACTTTTTTCAGCATCTTCTATCATAGCATATGCAACTCGATCTTTCACACTTCCTGCAGGATTAAGATACTCAAGTTTAGCGATGATCTTGGCATCCTTAACATTCTCTACGTTCTGAAAGTTCACAAGTTCAAGAAGTGGTGTGTGTCCGATAAGTTCTGTTGCTGATTTTTTAATGTTAGCCATAATTTTTCTCCCTTCAATCCTTTAAATTATCATCATTTTTATTTTCATACTATTCACACTGTTTCAGTAGGATTATGAAATGATAATACTCTCCTGCCACCTCCATGTCAATACTATTTTTTTATTTTGAAAAAATATTTTAAACAGGCTCACAGCGTGCATTTGAGCCTTCATCATAAACATTTAAAAAAGTCAAGCCTTAACCTATTTTTTCTGTATGATATACTACTTGCAGGGAAATTTTTTATATTCAAACGAGGAGCTTTTAAAGGGTTATTGGGATATGAAAAAGAATGCAGAGGGAACTGTAACCAAGTTTATTAATTATTCAGACAGATCAGGCAATCACAGCCTTCCTGTCAGCGTAATACGATCAAAAAGAAAGACCGGCTTTGTAATAGTCAATGCCGATGGTAGTGCAGAGCTACGAATCCCACTTCGTACAAGCGATTCAGCAGTTAATGATATGCTAAAGGGCCGTGCACAGTGGATCGTCGACAAGCACAACGAGATGATAATCAAAGAGAACGCTCTAAAAAGCAGCATGCCTGAACTTACTGAAGCCGAGCGCACTCTGTTAGAGAAGAGATACAAAAAGGCCGCTTCAGATTTCTTTCCGCTTCGTGTTCAGCACTTCGAGAAGATAATGGGTGTTCACCACAAGAAGATTGTAATTAGAGATCAGAAGACCAGATGGGGATCCTGCTCCACGAGCGGAACCTTATCCTTCAACTGGAGACTTATAATGGCTCCACCTGAAGTCCTTGATTATGTTGTGGTTCATGAACTTGCACACTTTACTCACATGGATCATTCCAAGGCCTTTTGGGCAACAGTTGAAAGTGTAATGCCTGACTATGACCGCCATCGTAAGTGGCTCAATGAGCACGGTCAGGAACTCAGAATCTGACTTATATAATAATTTAAGCCCTGCAAAAGTGATATGTACGTTCTTATTTCTACACACCACTTTTGCAGGGCTTTTTATTATCTAAAAAGCTATTTAAAATTTAATTCCAAACACGGCTCTTTGTAAAAACTCGGCTACAGGGCCAATATAACTATCCCTGTCCACAAGCTTACTATATACTAATCTTTCTTCATTAAATGAAGGATCATATTTCTTCATAGCATTTGCAAGTTCATCTCTTATAGTCTTACTGTTAAAAAGGTCTCCGCCAAGGATAATAGTTTCAGGAGCAGCTAATGCACATGAGCTTACAAGAGCCTGAGCAAAAAGTGAAATTGCCTCTTTAAGTTCCTTTTTCTGACTTTCACCGGCACTATTAAAAGCTTCTGCAAACTTAGTAGTCTCAAATGGAATGATACTATTTAGCTTCTTATAAGAAGCTCTGGTCTCAAGACATCCTCTCTTACCGCAGCAGCAAAGCTCTCCATTTGGATCTACGATCATATGCCCTATCTCTGCAGTCTTACGTTCTCTGTTGCCATAGATATTACCATCTATAACTATTGCTCCTCCGATATCCTGGCCCCATTTGATAACAAGAAGATCATCTTTGTATCTTCCCTCTCCAAACAAAAGTTCTGCTCTTGCAAAGGCATTTACATCATTTTGTATGATAACAGGAATTCCAAGTTCTCTGGACAATATAGTACGTACTTCTACACTGGTATCCCATATGCCATAGGCCTTTACGGATACACCATTTTCTATATCCACTATTCCTGGAATTCCGATACTTGCACCTTTGATCTTACTACTTATAACATCATCGACGCCATCCGAAATTCTGTGGCAGGCTTCAGCAAGCACTTTCAAAAACGCCTCCGGATCTGCATCCTTATTGGTTGGTATTCTTTCTGTTGCAGCAACCTTACCGCCTATATTTACAATGGAAATTATAGTCTCAAATCGTTCTATATTAATTGAATACAGATATATATTTTCATTATTCATTGAAAGAAGGACTTTCCTTCTTCCGGCACCCTTCTGTCTTCCAGTCGTACCTACTTCTATTAATATTCCGCTTTTTATAAGTTCATTGATTATCTGTGTTACTGCAGCTGGTGTAAGACCACAATCAGCAGCTATATCAACCCTTGATGCTGTTTCGTGTTCACAGATGTACTTAACGATCATAGCTCTGTTATAAGCTTTGACCTGTTCCATATTTATACCTGACTGATGCATGGCTACCCCCTAAGTAATACTAAATCTTTATTCATTAGTATTAACAGTTTCTGGTTTATTACTTTAATATCTCATATTTATCATAATATAATATTTATAGTATCTATTCAAACACCTAATACATAAATGATAGCACATAAAATAAATATATACTTTTAATTAATTACATGTATCTTTTGGTATATTTTCCGATTAACAGAGTTCATACACCATCAGCTATAAATACTCAAAGTTCTTCTACATAGCTTATATATTCATTATCTCTAAGGCTGTCTATGAATGTAGGTCTGTCTTTGATATTACTAACACCAACTCTTGCTATGGCAACAGGGCCCTGTCCTTTGATGTCGCTCTTGTTAACATTAAGCTCATAAATGCTTATCTCTTTTTTATGCATATCATCAATAAACATTCTTATACTTTTAGTATTCTCGAATTCTATATACAGTTCAAAGTCTTTGGCGTACATATGAATCCTGTTATCTACAATATTCAAAAACTTTAGTGTGAAAATAATGAATAAAAGAGCAATAGTCGCGCCTTCTATAAAGCCAATTCCTGCTGCAAGACCTACGCAGGCACATACCCAAAGTCCGGCCGCTGTTGTAAGACCTCTTACCTGATTCTTACCAGTTATTAGGATAGTACCTACGCCAAGGAATCCTACTCCGCTTATAACCTGAGCTCCAAGCCTGTTTATATCTCCAGGTGTCCCGGCAAAATAAATACTTACATACTGGCTTGTAGTACTGACCATACATGCACCAAGGCATACAAGAACATGTGTCTTGATGCCTGCTGCCCTGTTCTTCATCTCTCTATCGATACCTACAACTATACCTACTATAGTTGCAAATACAAATCTGATAATTATTCCAAGGATAGTAAATTCATGAACAAGATCCAACATCTGAGAAATATAAGACATATAACCACCCCATATATATTTTTATTAAATAAAATAATGTTGGGGTATTAAATATCATCCCCCAACATCATAGTATCACATATTGAAACCAAAACCCATCTTTATATACTTCTTATCAGGTCACCACCAAAGCACGTCCTTATCAGGTTCTTCCATTTCAAGCCATCCGTCGTGGACAAGCTCTATAAAAGCTTCTGCAAGCTCAGGATTGAACTGAACACCTTCACCTTTTCTTATCTCTTCAAGGCAGTCTTCAAGCTTCATACTCTTACGATAAGGCCTTGTCGAATACATTGCATCAAAGGCATCTGCGACTGATATTATCTGTGCTATCTTAGGTATTTCATCACCCTTAAGCCCTTCCGGATAACCTGTTCCATCATATTTTTCATGATGATAGCCTGCTCCAAGTGATATCTCAGGAAGAGAATCTATCTCCTGCAGGATCTCCTTACCAAGGGCAGCATGCTCCTTGACAATAGAATATTCATCATCATCAAGCCCTTTTGGTTTATTAAGGATCTTATTAGGAACAGCAATCTTACCTATATCATGAAGAAGAGCAACATTATAAACCCTCTGAGCCATAGCTTCAGTATAACCGATCTTTCTTGCAAGCTTTCTGGAATAATCCGCTACCCTGAAGGAATGTCCGCTTGTATATTCATCCTTCTTATCTATCATCTTGGCAAAAGCCATGATCATCTGATTGAATATCTTCTGAATGGAATAGCGCTGCCTTTTTTCCTCTTCTATCTTCTGCTGTGACTGCATACCTAATATGAAGAGTATTACAATAAAGGCAATTATCACGAAGGATATACATATTTCTGCATTGTCTTTTAGAAAATCCTTAACAGAATATGAAAAAAGTTCATCAGTATAATGGGATGCCGTATAAAGCACATAATCCTCATCCAGAATACTAAGTCCTCTGTTAATGATCTTCAAAAGGCCTTTATTACCTATCTCTATACCAAAGCATATATCTTCCATGCCACTAAGCTGCATTGCAGAAAGTCCATGGTACTTACTGTTTCTTAGTATGTTATAGGCTCTAAGTCCGTTCAGAACTGTACCATCAACTTCATCTTTTTGAACAGCTTCAATACATTCATCTGAAGAGTCATAAAATACAAGCTCGGCATCAGGAAATTCTGTCATAGTATAGTAGTACTGAAGCCCGCAGTTCTTGTTAACTGCCAAAGTCTTAACCAGACTACTATCATATGTTCCTTTATATACAAGCTCATTATTGGTAGTTACCAAAGGACTTGACTGATAGATACCATTTTGTTCAGAATAGAACAGGCTTCCCTCTACCGGGAATGCCAGGTCTATGACCTTGTCATTCATGGCATCAAGCATATCATCATAAGATTTAAAGCCCTGATATGTTATGCTGACCCCGGATATATTAAGTTCATCAATTATCTTAGGTATTATATCCTTAACAATACCGGTAACATTACCCGAAGCATCAGTATCACAAAACGGAAGAAAATCTTCCAGATATCCTACTTTCAAAGTATCATTACCTGTAAGCCAGTCCTTTTCGGTATAAGAAAAAGCAAGACTTGAAACACTGCCTGAATAATACCTGTTCCTTAGCTGACTAAGATAATTGGGTTCTTCTATAGAAAGCATTGTCTGAGCCTTATTAAGTTCAAACAAAAGATCAGCTCTCTTACTATTAACGCATAAATAATAATCTGTAGTTCCAAAGGTGCACAGTACCTCAGAAGCTTTTCTGCTATATGCTCCGCTTCCCTCTACTGCTGCAATATCAAGTTCTCCACTATCATAATCTTCAAAAAGAGAAGTATAGTCATCATATATTTCAATTTGAGCACTAACACCGCGATTACTCAGGTATTCATTAAGTACATTTACAATTACGCTGTTAAGTATACCTATTTTCTTACCTGCAAAAGAAGCTGGATCTGAAGTTATGTTCGTATCGTAGTCATGTTTTATAAGATTATAAACTTCGCTTCCCATCGCATCATCAGGATAGGCTATGATACCTATTCTGTCGTCGCTTTTGGCTATACCGGCAAGAAGATCTATCTTGCCATCTACAAGCTGGGTATAAAGCTCGCTGAATGTACCATATACATACTCATATTCCCATCCTGTATATTCAGACAGCTTGCGGTAATATTCATATGCATAGCCTGACTTAACAGCACCTTCACTGGCGCCTTCCTGAAATATCTCATTCTCATAATAGCCAACACGTACAGTCTTCTTATCATCTGCAAATGACTCGATACTATGATATGAAAATATACTCACAAAAAAGATTATGAAGATAAACAGATAAATTTTTTGAACTCTCTGTGACATTTGCGATACTACTCACTACTCTCTAATATTCTTAAGCATCTCCACCGTTTCAATGTCATCTCTTGTAAGCCTTATATTGGAGATATACTCTGCGCCATTTGGATCTGTAACTTTGATTTCTATTATTGTGCCTTCTCTTATAGCACCATTTGAGACATTTCCAAGAAATGCCTGAAACTTAGGATGCTGCTCTCTGAATATGCTGAGCCTTTGCATCATTTTCATCATAATTGCCGGATTCATTGCCATTTTCTCAAAACTCCTCGTTGTAATTAAGTTAAACTCGCAAACGCTATGCTTTTTGCTCGTTATAAAATTGAATTTCTTCTCGTATACTATAATATATTTCTCTTTATTTGTGTCACTGTTTATCAGATTTGGTCATCAATATTTTCAAGATGTTCTCCAAAACGCTCCATATCTCTGATAAACTGATCTTTGGCATCTTCAACAGTATCTTCATAGCCGGTAAGCGCCGCAAAAGGCGAAAACTGAGCAGCCCGCTTCATCTTATCCATTGCCGGATGTTTTAAAGAAACAGGACGTTTTTCATTTATAATATCGGCATATTTTCTGATAGTCTCTCTTTCTGCCGGGGTATAATCCTTGTCCATATCAGTTTTCCTTCACAAATAGGGCACGTAAACTTATGCCAAAACATTTTTATAAAACATCTGTAAAAACAGTCTCTTACAACTATTCCATGTAAAGGCTCATGCCTTATGGCCGCCAATCTGAGAGTTTCTTGCTACAGTCTGTGCCCCCTCTTCAAGGTTCATACCTTTAAGAATGGCATTTTTACCATACTTTTTCTTGATCGCAAGAACAGCTTCCTGAGCACGCCTTTCCCTATCGCGGTCCTTCTTCTCTTTAGCCCTCTCCTCTTCCAAAGCCTTATAGTCTGTAAAAAGAGAAAGCTGTTCATATGAAGACTCTTCTAAAAGCTCTTTTTCATCCTTAAGATGATTGGCCGTAACATTGATCCTCCTTACAAGAAGATCCCTGTTTACTATCCTGTCATAAAGATCCATAACCTTGTCCATGATCTTACTTGTTGATGAAGTAAATCCGGAAAGATTGACACTTCCATGTGCATGTTCAGGAACCATCCTGCCAAGATAATCCATAACTACAGGCCCTTTGTACTTCTTGCGAATTTCAGGATCTGTGAGATTACTTATGTCATAGCCTATGGTAAGAACTATCTGGTCTGTTACAAGTTTTTTGTCCACAAGATCAAGTACCAGAAGATCTGTCATCTCCCTTACTATGAGCTTACCTCCTGCAAAATCATAAGGGCAGTGAAGAACCTGACCTGATGAAACAGAGTTATTCTCAGGCTTATATGCCTTGATTTCTTCTATGGTTGCAGGTTCAATGCCAAAAGCATGGTCTATCAAAAGCTCTGCACTAATTCCAAAAAGCTTATATAAAAGATCTTCATCTCTAAGTGCACATCTTGCCACATCTCCCATAGTGTACATTCCATGGGCTTCAAGTTTTCTGGTATAGCCCCTTCCGATGCGCCAGAAATCCGTCAGTGGTCTGTGATTCCAAAGCTTGTATCTGTAGCTTTCTTCGTCAAGCTCAGCAATCCTTACACCGTCCTTGTCAGCAGGGATATGCTTGGCAACTATGTCCATAGCCACTTTACAAAGGTACATGTTAGTACCTATTCCTGCAGTAGCTGTAATCCCCGTCTCTCCAAGAACATCTCTTATCATTGTCATGGCAAGTTCGTGAGCTGTCATCTTATAGGTATGAAGATATCCCGTTACGTCCATAAACACTTCATCTATTGAATAAACATGAATATCTTCAGGCGCTATATATTTTAGATATATACTGTATATCCTGGCACTATAGTCCATATACAGCTGCATCCTGGGAGTTGCTATTATATATTCAATTGTCTCTCCTGTAGACCTTTTAACCTCTTTTACCTTCTGCTCCACCTCGAAAAGGCGGGCGCGTCCCGGAATGCCATACGCCTTTAAAGCAGGTGATACTGCAAGACATATAGTCTTACTGGTTCTTGATGCATCAGCTACAACAAGCTTTGCCGTAAGAGGATTAAGTCCTCTTTCCTGGCACTCGACTGAAGCATAAAAAGATTTAAGGTCTATCGCAATATAAGTTCTCCCCATGCAATAATCGCCTCATCATATACTCACAAGAATTCCTATCAGAAAAAATGCTTTATATCATTTTTCATAATTATCGAGAAAGCTATGCTTTATGCCATCTGGAGTCTTATAGCCCATAACGGCATTAATATGAACATTCTCAACACTCTTAAAAATATTACTTTCTATATAAGGGCTCTTTGTTCTAAGCTCTTTGATAAGTCCCTTGATCTCGCCACGCTTTGATCCCTGCTCTGTTCCTCCGCAGCTGGCACAGCTTTCCGTAAGTCTGCAGGCACACTGTATAAAATGAAGATCATTATAATCTCGCCACTTGATGATATCCTCTTCTCTTATAAGATAAAGAGGTCTTATAAGCTCCATGCCTTCAAAGTTGGTTGAATGAAGTTTAGGCATCATAGTCTGGATCTGTCCCGAATAGAGCATTCCCATAAGGATTGTCTCTATAACATCATCATAGTGATGGCCAAGAGCTATCTTGTTACAGCCAAGCTCTTTGGCTCTTTGATAAAGAGCTCCTCTTCTCATACGTGCACAAAGATAGCAGGGGCTTCCTGCCTTTTTAATATCATCTCCTGCAACAATATTGTAAATTTCAGAGCGAAATACAGTTATAGGAACCTGCATAAGCTTTGCGTTGTTAAGGATCGTCTGATAATTTATATCATTGTATCCAGGATTCATAACTAGATATACAACTTCAAAATTCTGCTTGCCGTGTCTGTGAAGCTCTTGAAAGAGCTTGGCCATAAGCATAGAATCTTTTCCCCCTGAGATACATACGGCAATCTTATCTCCATCCTGTATCATATCGTAGATATTGATAGCCTTGGTGAACTGACTCCAGATATCTTTTCTGAACTTCTTGATAATACTATGCTCTATATCCTTGCAGCGCTTATCTGATGCCTCGCCGTCTCTCATGAACATTTCAAGCTTTATGCGAAGCCAGGAATAATAACCGCCCTCAACACTGTATATCTCATATCCTTCTTCAGAAAGGATGTCTGCTATATCTTCGGAATTTCGTCCTGAATAGCACAAAAGATATATAGGCTTATCCTTTGGGAGCTCATTCTTGTGATCCATAAAATCTTCCCAAAATATATTGATCGCATCAGGATAAGTTTCCTTATCATAATCATCCTTACTACGAACATCTATAACCAGTTTATTCCTGGTATCCAGAAGCATCTCTTCAATTGTAATATTACTACTCATAAAAAAAACTGAAAACCTTTCATGGCAAACGTTGCTACAATACAACTATTAACTCATTATCGTATATATAGAACAGCATATCGCTTATACATACAAACTTTACTATTATATCAGCATTTTCCCGATAGGTCACGAATAACTTCTCCGGCAATTATAAGTCCTGCAACAGAGGGCACAAAAGCAGTTGATCCAGGAGTTGTTCTTCTTCTGCCTTTACCTTCTATTCCGGAACTTATAGGTTCTTCTTTGGAATAGACAACTTTTAACTTTTTGATACCTCTTTTTTTGAGTTCTCTTCGCATAACTCTTGCAAGAGGATCAACTGATGTCTTATATATATCTGCAACTTCAAAGGCACTTGGATCAAGCTTATTGCCGGCTCCCATGGAACTTATTATGGGAGTTTTTGCCATATCGCACTCTTCTATAAGTCCTATCTTACCTGTTACAGTATCTATGGCATCTACTACATAATCATAGGCCTTAAAGTCAAACTTCTCACCTGTAATAGGCTTGTCAGTATCTGGCATATTCTTATCTTCGGACATATTCTCTTTATCAGCTTCCTGCTGCATAGATCTTGCCTGCGGCGGCAGATAGAAAGTCTTATGTACATGCACTTTGCAAAGAGGATTGATATCATGAATCCTCTCT
>NZ_JAILQF010000217.1 GCF_024699075.1 Butyrivibrio sp. | reverse complement strand
TGAGCTGTAATAGAATCAACGCACCTTTTAATATAGTTCTCAATATTATAGCAGGCAACAATTACAGTTATGAGATCTACCTGATCATCTATATTTAGTTTATATAATTTACAGTTTTCATATTCCTGCATTGATTCTCCTGCACCATATTTTTAAAACAGGTTGTTTTATTTGATAAAAATATTCACTTATTATGAGACTTCGTCTATGACTAATATCATATCTTGCACATGTTTTCAGTATATATATCCGTCATGTTCTTGTTATTAAGCCATTTAGAAGGAACTATTGTCATGCCTTCATTATCCGAAAGCCATGCTCCCCACCAGGAAAAGCTTGAATTAGCAAGTATGTGATGTTTGCAAGAAGCCATAAGATAAAGTTCAGATACGTCTCTACTTATACTCATATTTTGAATATTATCTTTGTGTCCTGAACCATCTTTACCCATATCATCAGGAAATGAACTATCAACAAATATAAAGTTCTTCTCACTTTTATACTTCTCTCTGCACCAGTCAAGGTCATTGGAGAATATATAGAATTTGGCATCAGCATACTTTGATCTGACCGTATTTACAGCCTTTTCATAATATTCATCTGTACAGATACCACCATAAGTCTCCATTATACCCGGTGTAAGATAATCGCCTCGTCTTATATGAAGACTTACTGAATCTCCATCCTTTATCTGGTTATACAGATCATGTATCTTGTCCGATTTAGATAAGCTGATATCTTTAAATTTTAGAAGTTCACTTCTGAGCTCCTGAGCTTCACTTTCATCTCCAAAATATTTCTCTGACTGAAAATACCCATCCAGGTATGCTTTAGTAAGGTTCAAAACCTCTGGATCAAAATTTCCATCTGCCGGTTCAAAGTAATCAAAGGTCCTTCGTCCAAATATCTTCCTTCTTATGCGGCTTAAGATATCCATATAAGAATCTCTTATAGCAACAACCTCATATCTTGTTGCAACATCGTATTTAAGTCCCATGCTTTCAAGACAGGGTACTCTAAGCTCATCTTCTTCAAATCCGCTTACTGTATCGATCTTAACTTCTCTTCCCAGGTGTTTTAAGTTCTTGTACAGCCCGTACAAAAAGAGCTGATTGCCAAGTCCTCCCTGAAGCTTGATTATGATCATATCTATCCTCATTCTATAAGTGAATTAAAATCATAACTTTCATAGAACTGCTCCATCTCATCATAATATTCATTATAGTTATCGAGTGTGAGCCTGTTCTCATCTGCTGCCATCATCTCAAGCATCATATCATTTATGTCGCTTCCATAATGTGACACATCCCTATAATTATCAAGATTGCAGGTAATATCTATCATGTCATCAAATGCAAAAAGGTGAATATTCTCATATGGAAGTATAAGCTCTGCAGCAAGTCTGTAACATTCTATCTCTTTAATAAGGGTTCCCTTCTCCCAGGATCCTCCCCAAAAAGCTGCACTGTAAGGTGGGAAGAAATAATAAAACTGGGTATCAGGATGTGCTTCTGCCGTATCCGTTACATTCTGTTTTATTGTATCAGTAAGAGTCTGAATCTCTTCTTCTGTTAGTGTCGAAATGCTTTCTTCAGGTGCACTATAAGAAGTTCTGTCGCCTAAGACTCCTGCCGCTCCAAGAGTTGCCTGTTCCATCCATCTGCTATATTCATCAAAAGATGTTATGCCACTTTCTCCTTCTATAACTAAGTTAAATATCATAGGAAGACAGTACCCTCCGATAACAGTACTGTTTAGAAGATAGTTAACATCATTGAATATATTATCATCATAAAGATAGTCAGGATATGTTCCAAGATCATTACGCTCAGCATCTTTATCTTCAAGAAGATATGTACCATCAAGACATCTTACAACCACATCAACGTCATGGGTACTAAGTGCAAGTTCTATATTGTCATTGATCTCTTTGTACATAGCACCGGAATAACACACTTTAATAAAATCCTTGTTCCAAAGCTCCTGTGCCTGTGATGCCTTAAAATTCTGAGTCATGGATGTACCAGTAATTAGCGCATTATAATCAAAATTCCTTGTAATACCGTTGTTCTGGTATCTCTCATTATCCAAGGTATAATATAAGCTTCCAAGCGGCTTATGATAGTGGAAGAAGGGATCTATAACCGCTACCATTACTGCCATAAGGACCGTAAGGCATACAAAAACTGATATGAAAATTTTAACCCACGACTTGGTGGTCATATTTTTCTTCTTATCCTGCATAGATTACCATTCCACATAATCATAATTATAATTAAAATCAAAAATCACTTATTAAATAACCAGTTCATTACTAAGAAAATTTCTGAATACTATTAAGATCAGAAATTAAAATATAAGAATGAGGTTACATTTGAAAGAGATAACAGGCATATCATAAATAATCCCATAATTACTACAAGTGTCCACGCACTTATCTTATGCTCTCTTTCAAGATTGTTCTTTGGTACAAGGCATATGAACATGCATACAGCCAGCATGAGTACCATTCCAAATACATAAACATCCATATCTGTATAAGGTATACCAATAAGGCTTAAAACAGAGCGAAGCTTTGGTATCTTGAAGACAGAAGCAAGCTCTTCATGAATAGTTCTGTACTTTATCCCAAAGGCTTTGTTGACCATATACCACCACTGTGATACAGAGTCTGCCCTGAAAAGAAGCCATGCGATATTTACAAACACAAATGTTATAAACCACTTGATCGGAGCAAAGACTTTGTCAAAAGGCTTTCTGAATATCCTGTGAAGTACCTGGAAAGCTCCGTGTAGTGCTCCCCACAGCACAAAGGTCCAGTTAGCGCCATGCCATAAGCCGCTTACTATAAATACTATCATCATATTTACATAAGTTCTGACTGTCCCTTTTCTGCTACCTCCAAGAGGAAAATAAATATATTTTCTCAAAAAAGAAGTAAGAGAGATATGCCATCTCTTCCAAAAGTCAGTTATCGTAAGAGCCTTATAAGGCGAATTAAAATTGACAGGAAGGTCTATGTTAAGCATCATAGATACTCCCGCTGCCATATCGCAGTATCCGCTAAAATCAAAATATATCTGCAGGGTATATGCAAGCATAATGATCCATATATCAAGCGAATACAGATCAGGAACATAATTAAAGCCCCAGTCTACAGCGCTTCCAAGCATATCTGCAATCATAAGCTTTTTAAAAAGTCCAAAGATAAATATCATGATGCCACGTGATATATTGTCATAATCAATCTTCTTTTTATCAGAATCCAAAAACTGAGGTATGATATCACCGTGAAGTGCAATAGGTCCCTCTGCCATCTTTGGGAAGTAGCTTATAAATAAAGCATATTCGAGGAAGCTGTATCTGTCAGTTTCACCCCTGTATGTATCCACAAGCCAGGATATCTGAGTAAAGGTGAAAAAGCTGATTCCAAGAGGAAGTGCCACGTTCTGAAATACAAAGCTTGTTTTAAACAGATCATTTATATTCTGAACTAAAAAGCCTGAATACTTGAAATATATTAAAAGTAATATATTAAGTACAATACCAAAGGCAAGTACAGCTTTTGAACTCTTATTCCTTATAAGAAAAGTAAATATGTAATTGAGTATTATACTTGCAATAAGCAGTGTAAAACAGGATATTCCTGCCCATGCGTAAAAAGCAAGTGATGATATAAGTAGCCATAAAAGCCCATACTTTTGTTTTACGCGGTTAAGAGCAAAATATCCTATAAAGCTTATTGGGAGCAGGCACAATATAAAGATATAGGAGTTAAAACTCATAAGTCATTGTCCTCAAGCCACTGCTGGAACATGAGTATGTACCATATCTGCGGCTTCCATTCTCCGCCATTCATAAAATCTTCCCAGATCTTGTGAACAGCATCTGCATTAAGATATCCCTGTCTTCTTATCTTAGTCCTTCTGATAAGATCTTCTGCCCAGGACCTAAGTTCAGGTTCTTTGAGCCATTTATCAATAGGAATAGAGAAGCCCTTCTTAGGTCTGTCCATAAGTTCCTTCGGAACATATCTGTAGAGCACATTTCTAAGAACCTTCTTACCAACCTTATCATCACGAAGATAAGAAGTAGGAAGTGTCCAGGCAAATTCTATTATGTCT
>NZ_JAILQF010000106.1 GCF_024699075.1 Butyrivibrio sp. | reverse complement strand
CAAATTGTATATGACAGGTCATACTGAAAGATATGTAAGATTTGCCATGGAAATCTCTGATAACGAGAAAGCTTCAGAATTATCGGGAACTTTTGCAGAAGGTACCTGCACAGGATTCCTTACTGAAGATATTATGATATTTAAATAAACAAAAAAGGCTTTGGGCATGGCTGTTCATAAATAAGGTCATTTTGGCCGTCATAGGCGTATATCTGCTACTTAAAAAAGCGTTAGGGTGACCTGTAATACCGACACTTAAGTTGCACGAAACCAATCATTGGGTTAAAATAAAATTATCTATACGGTTTTTGCGCACATATTAAGTGCAGAAAGGATGCTTATGGCACAGGATCTTGGACATACACAATTTTTTAAAGTTGAAACACCTCAGGAAACTGCAGTTGGAAAAATACTGGAAGTTGTTTATGAAGCTATGGTTGAGAAGGGATACAACCCGGTCAATCAGATAGTTGGATATATTATGTCCGGTGATCCTACATATATAACCAGCCATAACGGAGCCAGAAGTCTTATCAGCAAGGTAGAGCGTGATGAACTTGTTGAAGAAATGCTGACTCAGTATATTCACACTAATAACTGGGATCAGAAGAAGTAATTATCAGGAAGGAAGTTTTTGATCAGTATGAGATATATGGGACTTGACTATGGGTCACGTACCGTTGGTGTTGCTATCAGCGATATGCTTTTGTGTACCGCACAGCCCAAGGAGATAATACGTCGTAAGGAAGAGAATAAGCTCAGGAAGACTCTTGCACGTATTGAGGAACTCATAGTAGAATATGACGTCACAGAAATCGTACTGGGACTTCCTGTAAATATGGATACATCAGTAGGCGAGCGCGCACAGATGGCTCTTTTGTTCAAAGATAAGCTTGAAAGAAGAACGGGACTTCCTGTTCATATGCTTGACGAAAGACTTACAACTGTGGAAGCTGATGAAATAATGGATGAACTGGGAATAAGAGGCAAGGATCGTAAGGAACATGTCGACATGATAGCTGCTGAGCTTATACTTCAGGACTATCTTGACAACATGGCCAAGAAGGATCATCCCGGCAAGTCCTGATTTTGGAATGCCTTAAAACACTAATATAAACGGAAAAATTATTATGGAAAAAATCACACTTAACATTGATGGCGAAGGAACACAGGATTTTTATGCACTTGAGCAGACAGTTGTTGCAGGTAAGACATACCTTTTAGTAACTGATTCTGAGGAAGGCGATGGAGACGCCTTTATTCTTCGTGACGATTCTGATAATAAAGACAGTGAAGCGCTTTACAGCATTGTAGATGATGATCAGGAACTAAAAGCTGTAGGGCAGATATTTGTAAAATTACTTGATGAAGATGGTATAGAACTCGATTTATAATCCTGTGCTTGCTTTAATTCATATACACTAAAGAGAGGGCGACTGACAATGGGAGATCATGAAAATGTGAACCAGGAATCATTTAAGGGCATGCTACGCGATAAGGGACTCAAGGTCACTAATCAGCGTATTTATGTGCTTGAAGCTCTGCAGGCGTCCAAAAAGCAGCATCTCACTGCTGAAGAAATTTATAACAAGGTGAAAGCAGACCATCCCGAGATCGGATTGGCAACTGTTTACAGAACAATACAGGTACTAAGGGAGTTACATCTTATCGATCGAATTAACTTCGATGATGGTAGTGAAAGATATGAGATATCCGATGTGCAATCATCCGGAGGTCGTCATCACCATCATCACCTGATATGCATCAAATGTGGCAAAGTCCTTGAATTTGAGGATGATATGATGGAAGGGCTCGAAGCCTCCATTGCCAGAGAGACTGGATTTCAGGTTATCGATCATGAGGTCAAACTCTACGGTTACTGTAAAGAATGTGGAGGAAACACTGATTGAAGAAACAAAAAAATACAGAGAATACCTCAAAGCTTCAGATCATCCCTTTAGGTGGTCTTGAGCAGATTGGTATGAACATTACTGCCTTCCGTTATGAAGACAGTATTATTGTTGTGGATTGCGGATTGTCATTCCCTGATGATGATATGTTGGGAATAGACCTTGTAATCCCGGATGTAACTTATCTTATCGATAACATTGATAAGGTTAAGGGATTTGTGATCACTCATGGTCATGAGGATCATATTGGAGCTCTTCCTTATATTCTTAAAGAAGTTAATGCTCCTGTTTATGCTACAAGACTTACTATGGGTCTTATCGAGCATAAGCTTGAAGAACATGGACTTATGCGTTCTACACGTCGTAAAGTCGTAAAATTCGGACAGTTCATAAATCTTGGAGATTTCAGAGTCGAATTCATCAAGACCAATCACTCAATTGTTGATGCTGCAGCACTTGCAATTTATTCACCTGCAGGAATCGTAGTTCATACCGGAGATTTCAAGGTTGACTATACTCCTGTTTACGGAGATCCTATAGACCTTCAGAGATTCGGTGAAATTGGTAAAAAAGGTGTACTGGCACTTTTGTGCGATTCTACAAACGCAGAAAGACCGGGATTTACTGCATCAGAGAGAACTGTTGGTGCTACGCTTGATACTCTTTTCCGTGAGCACAAGAAGTCACGTATTATTGTTGCGACATTTGCAAGTAATGTCGATCGTGTGCAGCAGATCATAAATGCGGCTTATCAGTATGACAGAAAGGTTGTCGTAGAGGGCCGAAGTATGGTTACTGTCATCGATATAGCGCAGAAGCTTGAATGTATCAAGGTCCCTGATAACACGCTTATAGATATTGATGAACTTAAGAACTATCCTGATAATAAGCAGGTTATCATAACAACAGGATCTCAGGGTGAGTCTATGGCTGCATTGTCACGTATGGCAGGCGGTCAGCACAAAAAGATTTCAATAAAGCCCGGTGATACGGTTATTTTCTCATCAACACCAATTCCTGGTAATGAGAAGTCTGTAACCAACGTGGTTAATGAGCTTATGATGAAGGGTGCTGAGGTTATATTCCAGGATGTTCATGTATCAGGCCACGCTTGCCAGGAAGACATAAAGCTGATATATAATCTTGTTAAGCCTAAATATTCAGTTCCTGTGCATGGTGAATATCGTCATCTTATTGCACAAAAAGAGATAGCGCTTAAGCTTGGAATACCAAAGGAGAATACCTTTATTCTTAAGTCGGGCGATATCCTTGAGATGGATCAAAACAGCGCAAGAATACATGGAAAGGTTCCTACAGGCGCAGTTCTTGTAGATGGAATCGGAGTCGGCGATGTAGGTAATGTTGTCTTAAGAGATCGTCAGAGACTGGCTCAGGATGGTATTGTCATAGCTGTTGTTGGAATTGATAAGGGTAGTGGTCAGCTTGTATCAGGACCTACTATCGTTTCAAGAGGCTTTGTATATGTCAAAGAGTCTGATGAACTTATAGAAGATGCTACTGATCTTGTTCTGGATGAAGTTACGGAAGTTTTGTCCAGAGGCATTACAGACTGGCCTAAGATCAAGAATCTTATAAAGGATATATTAAGTGATTTTATTTGGAAGAAGACTAAGAGAAGACCTATGATCCTTCCAATAATAATGGACAACTAAGAAACAACTAAGAAAATTGTGTTTGTTATGACACAAAGAATTTGTGCTTTTAAGTCTCTGTGCAAATTCAATAATTAGCTGCTCATTTATCTTTGCAGCATGGAGATTAAGCTAAAATGAACAAAAAAGAAGTAGGCATTTCAATAACCAGTGAAATAATAAGAGTTGTAGTACTCATAATAATCTTGTTTCTGCTAATAAAGTATTCAAAGGTAGCTTATAGCTATGGACGGGGAATATTCAACCAGACAGCAGTTTCTCAAGGCGAAGGAGAATATTTTAACGTTACCATACTTGAAGGTGAGTCTGTAGCAGAGCTTGCAGATGCGCTTGAAGGTGCAGGCCTTATAGAGGATGCTTTTCTTTTCAGGATACAGGAATATTTTTCAGAATATCATGGTCTGGAGCAGCCTGGAGTATATACTCTTTCAACGGCCATGACTCCTGATGAAATGCTTGCTATAATCTGTGCTAATGCCGATACCAGCGATTCTGATTCTTCTGAAGTTGAGAGTAATATTTCAGATGATGCCGATATAGAAGATAATTCTACAGGTACAGGAGCTGCTGAGGGTGAAGATATGGACAGCGATAATGCTGAAACAACTGAAGGTGAAGGCGAAGCAGAAGGCAGCGAAGGAGAAGATTTAGAGTAATGGCAGATCGCTTTTTGGAAGAAGCCCTTATGGCTATGGATCCTGAAAGAATGAGGGATTTTATATGTGCCATGGACAAGGGGAACGCCGATTATCTTGATAAGCTTGAAAAAGAGGCTATAGAAGATGATGTTCCTATTATCAGAAAAGATATGCAGTCTCTTCTTAAGTTTTTGCTTGCTTTGTCGCATCCTTTAAATATTCTGGAAGTAGGAACTGCTACCGGTTTTTCGGCTCTTCTTATGGCTGAATATTCAGATGATCCGGCTGTTATAACTACTATAGAGAAGTATGAAAAGAGAATTCCTGTTGCCAGGCAGCATTTTGATAGCTGGGACAAGAAGAAAAAGATCACTCTTTTGGAGGGAGATGCAGCTGACGTACTTAAAGGACTTAATCCCGGATACGATTTTGTATTTATGGATGCAGCTAAGGGCCAGTATGAAAATTTCCTCCCGGAAGTTATGAGGGTCCTTAAAAAAGGCGGATTGCTTGTTACTGACAACGTTCTTCAGGATGGAGACATAGTTCAGTCAAGATTTGCTGTAACAAGGCGTAACAGGACCATACACGCCCGTATGAGGGAATATATCTATGATATAACTCACAGAGATGATCTTCAGACTGTGATCCTTAATACCGGTGATGGTGTAACGCTTAGTGTTAAGACCAGGTGATATGCCTGTGTTATAAATTGTTGTTTTGTTTTAGAAAGTAGATAAGTTAATGAAAGAAGTAAAGAAACCTGAATTACTGATACCTGCCAGCAGCCTTGAAGTTCTTAAGACTGCTGTTAATTATGGAGCTGATGCCGTGTATATTGGCGGAGAAGCTTTTAGTCTTCGTGCTAAAGCCAGGAATTTTTCCAAAGAAGATATGGCAGCAGGTATTAAATATGCTCATGAGCATGGAGTGCATGTGCATGTAACTGCTAATATCCTTGCTCATAACTATGATCTTAAAGGAGCAGAGGAATATTTTCACGAGCTCAAGGAACTTGGACCGGATGCGCTTATTATCGCAGATCCGGGAATGTTCATGATGGCCAGAAGGATATGTCCTGAAATAGACATACATGTATCAACTCAGGCCAATAATACTAACTATGAGACTTACAAGTTCTGGCATGATCTTGGAGCAAAGCGTGTTGTTGCTGCAAGAGAGCTGTCACTTGCTGAGATCAAAGAGATAAGAGCTAATATTCCTGATGATCTTGAGATAGAATCTTTCATACATGGTGCAATGTGCATATCATATTCAGGAAGATGCCTTTTGTCCAACTATTTTACAGGACGTGATGCCAATCACGGGGCCTGCACACATCCTTGCAGGTGGAAATATGCAGTTGTTGAGGAGTCAAGACCTGGCGAGTACCTTCCTGTATATGAGAATGAGAGAGGCACATTTATCTTCAATTCCAAGGATCTGTGCATGATTGAGCATATTCCGGAGCTTATTGACGCAGGAATTAACTCCTTCAAGATCGAGGGACGTATGAAGACTGCTCTGTATGTGGCTACAGTTGCCCGTACCTATAGAAAAGCTATTGATGATTATCTTGAGTCTGAAGATAAATACCGTGCTAATATGGACTGGTACAAGGATGAGATTGCAAGATGTACTTATCGTCAGTTCACAACAGGCTTTTATTTTGGTAAGCCTTCTGATGAATCACAGATATATGACAGCAATACTTATGTCAATGAATATACTTATCTTGGAATAGTTGAAAGTGTAAATGATAAGGGTCTTGCACGTCTTGAACAGAGAAATAAATTCTCTGTAGGCGAGACTATAGAGATCATGAAACCTGACGGAAGAGATATAGAAACAATGGTTAAGGCAATTTATGCAGAAGATGGTACTTCACAGGAATCAGCACCTCATCCTCAGCAGATAATTGACATAGAACTTGACACCTTACCTGAAGCTGGTGATATTCTTAGAATTCATGCGCCTCAGAACGGAAATCTGCGCTAATAAAAAGCGCGGATTTCCGAGAATAAAAAAACGTTAAAAAAACTGTTGACAGAAATGAACAAAGTGCGTATACTTTTATCTTGTCGATGGGCTATCGCCAAGCGGTAAGGCAACGGACTCTGACTCCGTCACTTCGCAGGTTCGAATCCTGCTAGCCCAGCTACTTAGTTAAAGCTCTACAGTTATTTAACTGTAGAGCTTTTCTTTTTACCTACTTTTCCTGTATAATGAAATAAGTATTGCGCCATGAAAGCGCATCTCAATAAAAATAAGGAGAGAGATAAATGAGAGGGAACAACAGTTTTGTTGCAGGAGTCCGCAGGGGTATTTGTACAATACTTTGTGCAGTGCTGGTAGTTATGTCTATGATGTATTCTGACAGGGGGACAATTACAGCACAGGCAGACGGTTATGTATCACTTAGCGCCAGTATAAGCGGTTCTAACGTAGTCATTAAGGCTACAACATCAAGTGTACCATCAAGTGCTGATGGACTTTATCACTTGTATGCTCAGAATGTATATGACACAGGTGTTACAGGCACAGAGGTTGCTACTGCGGCAGCAGGAAAGACTGCAACTTTTACAGTTGCTCTTAACAATAATTCAGCAAGCTCAATGCTCTATAAGAAGTTCGTCATTGCTACTTCACAGGGCGGAGTTATGACTCAGGTAAGTAATGCAGCATATATTACAAATCCTGAGGTGCTTGCTACTCATACAGTAGCAAGGGTTCAGGCAGGTAAAAAGGGTATCATTCCTGAATCTACTATGATTCATTCAGGCGATATAGTAACTCTTGGAATTGATCAGTGCTCTTACAATCTCCTTATGTCACAGCTTCTTAATAAGAGCGGAGCACAGATAGCATATAACTATAACGGTAAGACTTATAATTTTAATGCAGGAACTGTTCAGGCCTATGACTGGCTCATATCCATGTTCAAGCAGAACAATATCTCCTGTACCATGGTCCTTTTAAATGACTGGCATTCAGACACAACATCAATCAATCCTCTGTCAAGATCAGCAGGACATTCATACTATGCTTATAATGCAGCAGATCAGTCAGGTGTAGAGCTTCTTGCGGCAATCGGTTCATTCCTTGCTTCAAGATACAGCAATCAGGGACTTGGACAGATCGATAACTTTGTAATCGGTAACGAGATCAATGCAAGATATCTCTGGAACTATATGTCCAACGTAGATGTTACGACATACACTGTTGAGAACGCCAATGCATTCCGTGTATTCTACAATGCAATAAAGTCACAGAATGCTAATGCCAATGTTTATACCTGTATCGATCAGATGTGGGCATCAACCAATGAGCCTAACAGATATTATGCAGGAAAAGATTATATCGATATCTTCAATTCCTACATTTCATCAGAAGGTAACATTGACTGGTCACTTGCAGTTCATCCATATGATGTACCACTTACAAACAGCTATGCATGGAATAACTCAACAAAGTATGTAACACATGATATATCTTCACCTTATGTTGCAATGCAGAATATTGAAGTAGTTACAGACTATATGTGTACATCAACATTTAAGGCTCCTGACGGAGATGTAAGATCCATAATCTGTAGTGAGGTTGGATACAGCTCAACAGCCGGTGAAGCTATTCAGGCAGCTGCTATTACATATGCATACGAGGTTGCTATGCACAACCAGTATATAGATGCCTTCATCTATAACAAAGAGATGGATGCAGCAGTAGAAATGGCACAGGGCCTTTCACTTGGACTTGTAACATCAGGTGGTGCTCATAAGCAGGCATATACATATTATCAGAACCTTGACGGTGCTAACGCACAGCAGTATATAAATGCGGCAGCAGCAACTATCGGAGTGACAGATCTTAATTCGATACTGGTAACAAGATAATATTTTTAGAAATTGGACGGAAATACAAATGTATAGTTTTAAATCAAGAATCAGATATAGTGAGATCAACTCTCAGGGCTTCCTATCTATGGAGGCCCTTATGAATTATTTTCAGGATTGTTCTACTTTCCAGTCGGAAGACCTTGGAATCGGACTTGACTATCTTGATAAACAAGGTGCTGCCTGGGTTATAAACTCATGGCAGGTTGATGTTTCAAGATATCCCAAAATTGGCGAAAATGTCATAATCGGTACTATTCCTTATGAGATCAAAGGCTTTATAGGATGCAGAAATTTCTTTATGGATACAGAAGATGGTGAGCGCCTTGCACTTGCCAATTCTATATGGGCCTTTATAAATTTAGAAACAGGAAGACCTGTAAAGGTCACTCCTGACATTATTGATGGCTATCAGATATCAGAAAAGCTTCCAATGGATTATCAGCCAAGGAAAATCCCTTTCCCGGAAGAAGGCGACATAAGAAGCACACAGGAAATATTGATTCATCCTTTTCATCTTGATACCAATCAGCATGTTAACAACAATCAATATATAACTATGGCCATTGATAGCATAAGATCGTTAAAAGAAAGCGATGAAAAAGCACCTTTTGTCAAAAGGCTTCGAGCAGAATACAAGATGCAGGCACATCTTGGAGATGTGATATATCCTATATGCTGCAGTGTTTTGAAAGATGACAGATTAGTACATACAGTTTCTCTGAATGATGAAAATGGTAAAGCTTATTCTGTTATTGAAGTAACAGAGTAACAGGTCATTAGATTGATCATTTTCAAATGTAGTATTTATGAGTTCCCAAAAGGAGGAATGTAATGTTTAATTTAGGTGAAAAGCAGACATTGGTAGTAACCAAGAAAGTTGACTTTGGTATATATCTTGCAGAAGAAGGAACAGATGGAAGTGAAAGAGTACTACTTCCTAAAAAGCAGGTACCTAAGGATATTAAAATAGGCGATAAGCTTGAAGTATTTCTTTATAAAGATTCTGATGACAGGCTTATATCTACTCTTACAGAGCCAAAGCTTATGCTTCATCAGGTAGGAAGACTTACCGTAACAGATGTTGGCAAAGTTGGCGCGTTTATGGACTGGGGTCTTGAGAAAGACGTGCTTCTTCCTTTCCATGAGCAGACAAGAAGGGTGAGAAAAGGCGAAGAGGTCCTTTGCGCACTCTACATAGACAAGTCAAGCCGCCTGTGCGTTACCATGAATGTTTATGAGTATCTGAGTACAGACAGCGGCTATGAGAAAGATTCCCGAGTTAGCGGTGTTGTATACGAAATGAGTGACAACTTTGGAGCTTTTGTTGCAGTAGATGATAAGTATTCTGCTCTTATACCAAAGAAGGAGCTTTATGGTGATATACAGATAGGTGATACTGTAAATGCCAGAGTCATAACAGTTCGTGATGATGGTAAACTTACTCTTAGTATTAGGGAAAAGACTGTTCTGCAGATGGATATAGATGCAAAGAAAATTTTGGAAGAAATTGATGCTTATAACGGTGTCCTTCCTTTCACAGATAAGGCAAGCCCGGATATAATAAGGGATAAGATCTCAATGAGTAAGAACGAATTCAAGAGAGCAGTAGGAAGACTTTTGAAGGAAGGCAAGATCGAGATCTTCGAAAGAGGGATAAGAAAAACTGATAAAGCTGATGAATAATGCAGATAGGTAAAACTGATCTATAAAGCGGATAGATTAACTGATCTATAAAGTGGATGGATAAATAGATAAGATGCCAGTATAAAAAAAGACGCGGCAATTAGGATTGCCGCGTCTTGGCTGCACTGACATTCGAGTGTAACAACAAAATGAGATTATACCGAAGCGTCAAAATTGCCGCCTACACTGGGGTTTACAGATAATTCCAGCTGCTTACCGATAACATCGAGGGTATCAGTCATGGCTTCGCCCATGTCCTGGTAAGTATCGAGCTGTTTTGCAAACATCGCAACGCCAAAGTCGCTTTGAAGTTTGCTCATGGATAATTGAGTAGAGAGTTTAGCAATATCCATATATACCTCACCTCCTTGTGTGGTTATGATTGAAATCATAATCAATCATATCTTATTATGTATATCGGTTGCATAAGCCAAAAAATGATATATAATTTATTTTTGTGCAATTTTTTTAGACGTTTAACATATATATCACCCCGAAAATAACGAAAAACCACTTTAGCTATTAATTATTCACAAAAAATGCCTGTATAATTATGGATTTTTTCACTAAAGTGCTTTACAATATAGCAAGGGGGAAATATCTAATCTTGTGAAATGAAAGGGGCACTTCATAAATGATTTCAAATCAGATATTACAAAATACTATTGATGGCCTTAAGAACATAGCCCATGTTGAGCTTTGTGTTCTTGATGTTGATGGCAAGGAGGTAGCATCTACACTGGCAGAAGCAACAGATGTTTCTGTTTCTGCAAGAGAGTTTGTAGCGTCTCCTGCGGATTCACAGGAAATACAAGGTCAGCAGTATTTCAAAATTTATGATGAACAGCAGCTTGAATATATTCTTATTGCAAAGGGAAGCGGTGAGAATATCTACATGCTTGGAAAGATGATAGCATTCCAGCTTCAGAGTCTGCTTGTTGCCTACAAAGAGCGTTTTGACAAGGATAACTTCATCAAGAATCTCCTTCTTGATAACCTTCTTCTTGTTGATATATATTCACGTGCCAAGAAGCTTCATATCCAGTCTGATTCTCCAAGAGTTACCATGATCATGGAGTCAGATAACGGAAGAGATGCAGGTGCACTTGAACTTACAAGAACACATATTGGCTCTACAGGTGACGACTTTGTAACAGAAGTTGATGAAGATAATGTTATCATTGTCAAAGATGTATCATCACTTGATACTCCTCAGGAGATCAGCAAGTTTGCAGCAGGTCTTGCAGGTGAACTTGAAAAGGAAGGTCTTAAGGGAGTACGTATTGCTGTAGGTACAACAGTCAAAGAGATCAAGGAAGTCAGCCGTTCCTACAAGGAAGCCAAGATGGCTCTTGATGTTGGAAAGATCTTCTTTGAAGGCCGTAAGGTTATAAGCTATGGCGAGCTCGGAATAGGAAGACTTATCTATCAGCTTCCAATACCTCTTTGCAAGATGTTTATAAAAGAGATATTTGGTGGCAAGAATCCTGATGATTTCGATGAAGAAACTCTTGTTACCATAGACAAGTTCTTTGAGAACAACCTTAATGTATCAGAGACATCAAGACAACTCTTCATACATCGTAATACACTTGTATATCGTCTGGACAAGCTTCAGAAGAGTACAGGCCTTGATCTTCGTGTGTTTGAAGATGCTATTACTTTCAAGATTGCACTTATGGTTGTTAAATACATGAAATACATGGAAAAGTTTGAATATTAAAAAATAAGTCCGTTTGCAATAAGTAGGGAGAAGCTGCGGGACTTATGGAGAGGACAATGGATGGAAAAAGCGCGGAGAAAGAGGAGACGGATCCCCAGCGATGAAATAATTACGCTTGAAAATGTTACTAAATCCTATACAACGGGATCTCCTGCTTTAGATGGTGTGTCACTTCATATCAAAAAGGGCGAATTTGTATTTATTGTAGGAGATTCCGGGTCAGGTAAATCTACACTTATAAAACTCCTTCTTAGAGAACTTACAGCTACAGAAGGTGATATCACAGTAATGGGATACAATTTGAATCATATCAGGCATCGTAAGATACCTAAATTCCGCCGTAATCTCGGCATAGTATTCCAGGATTTCAGACTGCTTCCTGATCGTAATGTGTATGAGAACGTTGCCTTTGCGCAGCATATCATTCAAAAACCCGGAAGTGAAATTCGTCGAAATGTACCTAAGATTTTAGCAACAGTCGGTCTTGCCGGCAAATATAAGAATAAAGTTACTCAGCTCTCCGGAGGTGAGCAGCAGCGTGTCGCTCTTGCAAGAGCACTTGTCAATAAACCATCAATACTGCTTGCGGATGAGCCTACAGGTAACCTTGATCCTAACACTTCATGGGAGATCATGAAGCTTCTTGAGAAGATCAATGAAAATGGTACGACCATAGTTATGGTTACTCATAACCGTGAAATCGTCAATGCAATGCAGAAGCGAGTTATTACAATGAAAAAAGGCGTCATAGTTGACGACGCTGAGAAGGGCGTATATATCGATGATGAGGATTATTAGTACTTTTTTCTATACAATAGGCCAGGGTTTCCGCAATCTGACAAGAAATCGCTGGTACACACTTGCATCCATTGCAACTATAGCGGCGTGTCTTTTCCTTCTTGGTATGTTCTATTCGATAATTGTTAACTTTTCAAATATTGTAAAGACCGCAGAAGAGGGCGTTTCGGTAACAGTTTTCTTCAATGAGGGAACGACAGAAGAACAGATACTTGCTTTCCAGACCAATATCCAGAACAGGACAGAAGTCAGCAAAGTAGAATATGTTTCAGCCGAAGCTGCATGGGAGAGCTTTAAGACAGATTATCTTGGAGAATATGCTGATGGTTTTACGGAGAATCCTCTTGAAGATTCTGCAAACCTTCAGATATACATGAAGGATGTTTCACTTCAGCCCTCGCTTGTTACTTATCTTGAAAGTCATCAGGACATAGTAAGAGAAGTAAGGAGATCCGAGATCACAGCTTCAACACTTAGTGGTATCAATAAACTTATAGCAGTTATCTCGGTAGGTATCATACTGATTCTGCTATGTGTATCAGTATTCCTTATAAGTAATACGGTTACAATAGGTATCTCAGTCAGAAAATCAGAGATTACAATAGCCAAGTACATTGGTGCAACAGACTATTTTGTCAGGGCGCCTTTCGTAATCGAAGGAATTCTTATTGGAATCATAGGATCCATTATTCCACTTGTAGTTATTTATTATTTGTACAACAAGGTTATAGGTTATATATCTGCACATTATTCAATACTCAGTAATTTACTGACATTCTTGCCGGTACAGCAAATTTATGAATCATTAGTTCCGATTTCATTGCTGATCGGAGTTGGAATAGGCTTCTTTGGAAGTGCATTTACAGTGCGTCGTCATCTTGGAGTATAAGCATTTTCAAAATTCTAATTCATTAATCTGTGAGATCCGTTGAGGGGTGTGAGTTATTAGGGTCTTTGTGATCATGTGGTGATTCAAAAACATATTGGCACAAAGACTATTGGACATCCTTGCAGCGGATTTTTGTATTAAAGGAAGAATTATATTTTCTGATATAAAAGCGCTTTTGGGGGAACATGACTTGATTGAGAAAAGACATATTTGTACAAAAAGAATCTTTCGCAAGTTAGTGGCACTCGTTTTAATGGTGACGTTTTGTATTACTTTTGCAAGTGATAACCTGGCTATTAAAAGCAACGCTGAAGTTACGGAAGAGAGTATAAAAGAAAAAGAAAATCAAATTGATGATGCCAAAAAAGAGCGAGACAAGATGAAGTCATCGCTTACAGATATAGAGGCAGTTAAAAAGGAACTTGAACAGGATAAGAGTGATATCAATTCTTATATAGCTGAACTTGATGCATCACTTACTGATATTCAGTCCAATATAGATGCACTTGAACAACAGATAAGTGATAAAGAGGCAGAAATAGAAGAGACCAAGGCAGAACTTGAAGAAGCCAAAGCCCAGCAGCAACAGCAGTATGAATCCATGAAAGAAAGAATCAAATTCATGTATGAAAGAGGCGATACATACCTTCTTGAGCTTCTTATAGAATCAGACAGCTATGGAGACATGCTCAATAAAGCAGAATATATCACAAAGCTTTCGGCATATGATAATAAAAAGCTTCAGGAATATATACTTACAACCCAGCTCATATCACTTACTCAGGAAGCGCTGGAAGAAGAGCAGGAAACACTTGAAGAAGCCAAGGCTGATGTAGAAGCTGAGCAGGCAAGTATGGAAGCACTCATGTCTGAGAAGCAGTCACAGCTTTCCGTAGTAAATGCCAGCATCTCTGACAAGGAAGCTGCTATTAAGGAATACGAAGCTCAGATAGCAGAAGAGAATGAAACTATTGCAGCTTTGGAGAAGGCAGTTGAAGCTGATAAAGCAAAACTTGCAAGTCAGAATAAAAGGACTTATGATGGCGGTATGTTTACATGGCCATGTCCGGCTTATACCAGAATATCTGATGATTATGGTATGAGAATGCATCCGACACTTGGAATTGAGAAGATGCACAATGGTATAGACCTGGCAGCACCAACAGGATCGAGTATCCTTGCTGCATATGCAGGAACAGTAGTTGCAGCATCATATTCAAGCACTATGGGTAATTATATAATGATCGACCATGGTGATGGACTTTATACTATATACATGCATGCTTCTGCTTTATATGTTTCTACAGGACAGGAAGTAACTGCAGGTCAGAATATAGCTGCTGTCGGATCAACCGGAAGATCAACAGGACCTCACCTTCATTTTGGTGTACGTCTTAATGGTTCATATGTAAGCCCGTGGAATTATCTTAAATAAGTTCTGCGGCTATTACATATAATAAAGGTGTCTTTATTGTATCCGGGCACCTTGTGTAAGCAGGAAAATGGTATGACTTGGCTTTTGAATCTAATTGAAAAAGGTCATATATACCCAAATTCTTTTGCTTATGCAGATTTTTAGAAACAGCGAGGTTTTATTGGAAATGGATAATGAGAAAAAGACTGAAGGAGAAGTAATTCAGGAAGTTCAGAACTCAACTGATTTTTCTTCTTCAAACAGGGATGAACAACCAACTGGCGCAAATTTTAATGAAACTAATACTCCTAAAAAGGGCAGTTCTTTTAGCATTGGAACTTTTCTTCTTGGAGTTGTAGTAGGTGCAGTTGTATCTACCTGTGTATTTGGTGTGGCTATTGCTATGGTTAGAAATACACCATCAACAGTCACTATAATGACAAATAGTAAGAGCGAAAAGAGTAGCGCGAGTACTAAAAACTCTGATAATAGTGCTGAAGATACAGAAACTGGCGATGATGAAGAAGAGCAGTATGATTCAGTAGTAAATGAAGAGACCATGGCTAAGCTTCAGCTTCTTGAAGAGACAATTGATTCATACTATATCGATTCTGATTCTGTTACAACAAAAACACTTCAGGACGGAATGTACGAGGGAATGCTTGATAGTCTTGGAGATGTATATTCTGTTTATTATACAGAGGAAGAGCTTGCCGATTTCATGGAAGATACTAACGGCGTATATTATGGAATAGGCGCTTATATAAGTACAGATGAGGCTACAGGACTTCCTATTATTGCCGGAGTTTTTGATGGTTCACCTGCACAGGAAGCAGGACTTAAGGAAGGTGATATCTGCTATAAAGTAGACGGAGAGATTACAGAATCAATGGCTCTTGATGAGTTTGTAAGCAAAGTCAAGGGTGAAGAAAATACAACTGTAGTTCTTACAATTATAAGAGAAGGCGAGTCCGATTATCTTGATATAGAAGTTGAAAGACGCCAGATTGATGCACCAACAGTTAAGTATGAAATGAAGGAAGGCAATATTGGATATATCCAGATCACCGAATTTGATTCAGTAACCAGCGATCAGTTTACAGAAGCTTTGGTAACCCTTAAGGAACAGGGAATGAAGGGACTTGTACTTGATCTTAGATCTAACCCCGGAGGAAATCTTGATACAGTAGTTGAGATCGCCAACCAGCTTCTTCCAAAAGGAACTGTAGTATATACAGTAGACAAAGACGGAAACAGAGTTGATTATGACTGCGATGGTAAAAATGAGTTTGAATTACCTATGGTAGTTCTTGTAAATGGTTATTCTGCAAGTGCTTCAGAAATTCTTGCTGGAGCTATCAAAGACTATGATAAAGGTATCCTTGTAGGTACTACAACATTTGGTAAGGGAATAGTTCAGAGGATCATTCCATTTAGCGACGGCACAGCAGTAAAGCTTACAGTAAGTAAGTACTACACACCTAACGGAGTCAATATTCATGGAACAGGTATAGATCCTGATGTTGAGATCGAATATGATGCTGAGGCAGCCAAAGAAGGAGTGGACAACCAGCTTGAAAAGGCTCTTGAACTTGTAGGCGAAGAAATAGACGGCTGATGATCAAGAAGAATTATTAGACCAGTAATATTATAAAAATATCGGCATATTTAGATTTTAATAATCTAAGCATGCCGATTTTTTAGTTACAGATTGTAATACTGTTAAGATACTTTTAGTTACAGATTGTAAATCTATTAAGATTATTTATAGTTACAATATTTGTTTATATTAAAGCTTTGTTAATTGCCGCCGGTTAATTCATTAAGATGAGTTTTAAGCGACAGCATCTGATCTCGTAGTGCAGCAGCATTTTCGAAGTCGAGTTCTGCAGCGGCTTTTTTCATCTTCTTCTGAACTTTGCCAATAAGCTTTTCAAGTTCGTCACGGCTCATGGATTCAGGATCCTTTTCGAACTTAACCTCTTCTTTAGTAATCTCTTTGGTTATAGCGATAAGATCTCTTACAGCCTTCTTGATAGTCTGAGGCGTAATGCCGTGTTCCTTGTTATAAGCCATCTGTATCTCTCGGCGTCTGTTGGTTTCATCTATGGCATTTTGCATAGACTCAGTCATATTGTCAGCATACATGATGACGTGACCTTCTGAGTTTCTTGCAGCACGGCCTATGGTCTGAACGAGAGATGTTTCTGATCTGAGGAATCCTTCCTTGTCAGCATCAAGGATAGCTACAAGAGTTATCTCGGGAATATCAAGTCCCTCTCTTAAAAGGTTGATACCAACAAGTACGTCGAATACGTCAAGACGCATATCTCTTATTATCTCAGCTCGCTCAAGAGTATCTATGTCTGAGTGAAGATACTTGACCCTGACACCATTTTCTGCAAGATATTCTGTAAGATCCTCTGCCATCCTTTTGGTAAGAGTAGTAACAAGAACTTTGTTCTTCTTATCAGTCTCTTTTCTTATCTCGGAAAGAAGATCATCTATCTGGCCTTCTGTCTGCCTAACATCTATCTCAGGATCAAGAAGTCCTGTAGGTCTTATAACCTGTTCTGCGCGAAGAAGCTCGTGTTCCTCTTCATACTTACCTGGAGTTGCAGAACAAAAGAGCATCTGATCGATATGTGTTTCAAATTCATCAAAATTAAGAGGCCTGTTATCAAGCGCAGATGGAAGTCTGAAACCGTAATTGACAAGAGTTTCTTTCCTGCTCCTGTCACCGTGATACATGGCTCCTATCTGCGGAATTGACATATGAGATTCGTCGACTATTATCAGGAAATCTCTTGGGAAGAAGTCCATAAGGGTAAGAGGAGGTTCTCCCGGAGGCATGAAATTAAGATGCCTTGAGTAGTTCTCAATTCCTGAGCAAAAGCCTGTTTCACGCATCATTTCAACATCGAAGTTGGTTCTTTCAGCTATGCGCTGGGCTTCTATAAGTTTATCTTCTCCTTTAAAGAAGCGGACCTGATCCTCGAGCTCTTTTTCTATATTCTCACATGCTCTGTTGATCTTCTCCTGCGGTACAACATAATGCGAAGCAGGATATATCATGACATGCTCAAGCTCATGGATGACCTTGCCGGATAGAGGCTCAACTTCGCATATTCTGTCAATTTCATCGCCGAAGAATTCTATTCTTATAAGATAATCGTCGGCATTAGCCGGGAATACCTCTACAACATCGCCGTGAACTCTGAAATTGCAACGTGAAAGGTCCATGTCATTGCGCTGATACTGAATGGCGATGAGATCCTTTATTACATCATCTCTGTCTTTGGACATTCCGGGTCTTAGTGATATGGACATTCCTTTAAATTCATCAGGGCTACCAAGACCATATATACAGGAAACAGAGGCTACGACTATTACGTCGTTACGCTCAGCAAGAGATGCTGTTGCTGAAAGTCTTAACTTATCGATCTCATCATTTATGGCAGAATCCTTGGCAATATAAGTATCAGTCTGAGGGACATAAGCTTCAGGCTGATAATAGTCATAATATGAGACAAAATATTCCACGGCATTTTCAGGGAAGAACTCCTTCATCTCGCCATATAACTGACCTGCAAGGGTCTTGTTGTGGGAGATTATAAGAGTTGGCTTGTTAAGAGCTGCTATGATATTGGCCATAGTGAAGGTCTTACCTGAGCCTGTTACACCAAGAAGTGTCTCAAACTGGTTGCCTTCTTTAAAGCCTTTTACAAGCTTATCTATTGCCTGGGGCTGATCACCCGTAGGCTTAAAGTCTGATCGTAATTTAAAATCCATTTATAATATTCCTCTGCATATAGCTAAATATAGATTTTTGAATCAGTAATTCTAAAACATATGACACATTAATACTACGTGGTAAAAAGATTTATAACAAGGGGTACGTTTAGTGAAAATATTAAAAGCTCATTAAATTTTGCCGAGGGATTTTAGAATTTTGCATGCTATGATACAATATCTTTACGCCTTTTTAAAAGGCAATTATATTGTAAAAGATTTTATAACTATATAGCCGGAAAATCCATTTTTCTTTAGAAGAGGAAGTAATAATAAGTTATGGCAACCAGAAATAAAAATGTACAGACAACACCTGAGAATAATACTCACATGACCAAAATAAATACAACAGGAAGACGTCCTCTTCCCGTTGATATTCATGACTATATAAGAGTTCGTCATGCTAATGAGCATAACCTTAAAGGGGTGGATGTCAATATTCCAAGAGGAACACTTACAGTATTTACAGGACTTTCAGGATCCGGTAAATCATCTCTTGCCTTCGATACCATTTTTGCCGAAGGTCAGAGAAGATATATGGAATCACTGTCTTCCTATGCAAGAATGTTCCTGGGACAGATGGACAAGCCTGATGTTGAGAAGATAGAAGGCCTGTCTCCTACAATTTCAATTGACCAGAAATCAACTAACAGAAATCCACGTTCTACAGTAGGAACTGTTACTGAGATATATGATTATTTCAGGCTTCTTTATGCGAGAATTGGCGTACCTCACTGTCCTAACTGTGGCAGAGAGATAAGACGCCAGAGCGTAGATGAGATGGCTGATCAGATACTTTCACTCCCTACAGGAAGTAAGATCCAGATTCTTGCACCTGTTGTAAGGGGCAGGAAGGGTATGCATGAGAAGGTCATAGACAGAGCCAAGAAAGGCGGTTATGTCCGTATCAGGATTGATGGCAACCAGTATGATCTGTCAGAAGACATAAGCCTTGATAAGAATATCAAACACAATATCGAGATAATAGTCGACAGACTTGTAGTCAAGGAAGATGCCCAGAGTATAAGGGGAAGACTTACAGACTCCATAGAGAATGCTCTTTCACTTGCGGAAGGACTTCTTATTGTAGATGTAATCGGAGATAAGGAGATCAATTTCTCCCAGAACTTTGCATGTCCTGACTGCGGAATATCAATTCCTGAGATCGAGCCCAGAAGCTTTTCATTTAATAATCCCTACGGAGCTTGCCCTCAGTGTTCAGGTCTTGGATACAAGATGGAGTTTGATGAAGACCTGATGATCCCTGATAAGTCTCTTTCCATTAACGAGGGAGCAATACAGGTAATGGGCTGGCAGTCCTGCAACAAAGAGGGAAGCTTTGCAAATGCAACGCTCAGGGCTCTTGCCAAGGCATATGGATTTGATCTCGATACTCCTTTTGAAAAGTATCCCAAGAAGATCCACGATGTCCTTATCTACGGCGCAGATAAGGCTGTAAATGTACACTATAAGGGCCAGAGAGGTGAAGGCAATTATCCTATTCTCTTCGACGGACTTATTAAAAATGTCGAGCAGCGCTACAGAGAGACAGCATCCGAGCTTGCCAAGGCTGAATATGAAGAGTTCATGACAATCACTCCATGTACAGCCTGCAACGGCCAGAGACTTCGCCCTGAATCCCTTGCAGTAACTGTTGATGGCAGAAATATATATGAGATCACCTCAATATCAATTGAAGAGCTTCACAAATATCTTCAGAACCTTACACTTTCCAAGCAGCAGGAGCTTATAGGAGCTCAGTTGTTAAAAGAGATACGGGCAAGAGTAGGTTTCCTCGTAGACGTAGGACTTGAGTACCTTTCACTTTCAAGAGCTACAGGAACCTTGTCAGGAGGAGAAGCCCAGCGTATAAGACTTGCAACCCAGATAGGGTCAGGCCTTTGCGGAGTATGCTATATACTTGATGAGCCAAGTATAGGTCTCCACCAAAGAGACAATGACAAGCTTCTTAATACTCTCAAGAATCTTAGAGATCTTGGTAATACTCTTATTGTTGTAGAACATGATGAAGATACCATGAGAGAAGCAGACTACATCGTAGATGTAGGCCCCGGCGCAGGATCCCATGGCGGCAATATTGTAGCCACAGGTACAGCAGAAGATATCATGGCCAATCCTGACTCCATAACAGGACAATATCTGTCAGGACAAAAGAAAATAGAAGTACCTTCAAAGCGCAGAAAGCCTAACGGATGGCTTTTGGTAAAGGGTGCAAGAGAACATAACCTTAAAGATATAGATGTTAAGTTTCCGCTTGGAGTTCTTACTGTAGTAACAGGAGTATCGGGCTCCGGAAA
The DNA here is from genome assembly GCF_024699075.1 of Butyrivibrio sp. Next base: position 15,700 of record NZ_JAILQF010000106.1, on the reverse strand, counting down.
GAGCTCACTTGTAAATGAGATATTATATAAGCATCTTGCAAAGAGTCTTAACAGAGCAAGATGTATACCTGGAGACCACAGGGCTATAGAAGGTCTTGAACAGCTTGATAAGGTAATAGATATAGACCAGTCACCTATAGGACGTACTCCTCGTTCCAACCCGGCTACATATACCGGAGTATTCGATCTTATAAGAGACCTTTTTGCAGGAACGCCTGATGCCAAGGCAAGAGGATATGCCAAGGGCAGATTTTCTTTTAACGTAAAAGGTGGAAGATGTGAAGCCTGCTCAGGTGATGGAATTGTTAAGATCGAAATGCATTTCCTTCCCGACGTATATGTTCCTTGTGAAGTATGCGGTGGTAAGCGATATAATAGAGAGACACTTGAAGTAAGATATAAGGGCAAAAATATTTATGATGTCCTTGATATGACAGTTGAAGAGGCTCTGGAATTCTTTAAGAACGTACCTAAGATACATAAAAAGATCCAGACACTTTATGATGTAGGACTTGGATATGTGAAGCTTGGCCAGCCTTCAACAGAGCTTTCAGGTGGTGAAGCACAGCGTATCAAGCTTGCTACAGAACTCTCACGTACAAGTACTGGTAAGACTATATATATACTTGATGAGCCTACAACAGGACTTCACTTTGCAGATGTAGCCAAACTTGTAGATATTCTTCACAAGCTCGTCGAACAGGGTAACTCTGTTGTAGTAATAGAGCACAATCTTGATGTTATAAAGACGGCAGACTACATTATAGATTTAGGACCTGAAGGCGGAGCCAAGGGCGGAACTATTGTAGCCAAGGGAACACCTGAACAGGTTTCCAAGGTCAAAGAGTCTTATACAGGACATTATATTGCCAAGATGATCGGCAAATAAGAATGGTAATTAAAAATATTTTTTGATTAAAAGATCAGAAGATAAGAATGGTAATTAAAACTGTTTTTTGATTAAAAGATCAGAAAATGAGAATGGTAATTAAAAATTTTTGACCGAAATGACAAGGGTTAATGAAAAGCGTATTTTATCCGATATATAGGACGTAAATAAGTTATGTTAAGCACTATATGTTATTTTGTGCACAATTAAAACTATATATCGGATAATACGCATGGACGCGGGAGTACAGATGAAAAGGAACTTCGAAGGATTTGTAAGAGGTTTCGCTGTGCTGCCGCTTTAATTTTTTTCAATTAGCCTGTTTTCAAATTAAGTCTGTTAGTTTATAATACTTTGTGAATTATACACTTAATAATTAACAAAGATTATCACTCGCAATAGCGATAACCATAACAGACAGATAATAATTGAAAGGAACTATCCATGCAGTATACAGATATTGGAATCGATTTAGGAACAGCAAGTATTCTTGTTTACATAAGAGGAAAGGGCGTCGTACTTAAGGAGCCTTCAGTTGTAGCATATGACAGAGACACAGACCAGATTCTTACATTTGGTGAAGATGCACGTCAGATGCTTGGACGTACACCTGGTAACATCGTAGCAGTTCGTCCTCTTCGTCAGGGCGTTATCAGTGATTACCAGATCACAGAGCAGATGATGAAGCATTTCATTACCAAGGCTCTTGGACGCAGAATATATCGTAAACCTCTTATCGCTGTATGCGTTCCTTCAGGTGTTACTGAAGTTGAGCGTAAGGCCGTAGAAGATGCAACACGTATGGCAGGTGCCAGAGATGTTCGTATCATTGAAGAGCCTATAGCAGCAGCTATCGGTGCAGGTATCGATATCATTAAGCCATGCGGCAACATGATTGTAGATATAGGTGGCGGTACAACAGATATAGCAGTTATTTCACTTGGCGGAACAGTTGTATCAACATCAGTTAAGATCGCAGGCGATGACTTTGATGAAGCTATCGTCCGTTATATGAGAAAGAAGCACAACCTTCTTATCGGTGAAAGAACCGCAGAAGATATCAAAATCCGCGTAGGAAGTGCATACCCACGTCCGGAAGCAGATTATATGGATGTGCGTGGACGAAATCTTGTTACAGGTCTTCCTAAGACTGTCAAGATCAGTTCTGAAGAAACAGAAGAGGCATTGAGAGAGCCTACAACACAGATAGTAGAAGCTATCCATGGTGTACTTGAGAAGACTCCTCCGGAACTTGCAGCCGATATCGCAGATCGTGGTATCGTACTTACAGGTGGTGGATCTCTACTTAGAGGTCTTGAGGATCTTATCGCAGCTAAGACAGGCATCAACACTATGACAGCCGAAGATCCGATGACAGCTGTTGCTATCGGAACCGGTAAATATGTTGAGTTCCTCAGTGGTGCAGGAAACTAAGCTGATCAGACAATACTGAAGATATCCTTGATATTTCAGTATTAAAGCAAAAGCTTCAAGATCAGATCATTCTTTGACCAAGCCTCCTTCTGGTAAGTCAGGCGCTTTACCTACACAGGGTACTGGCGCAAGGAGGCTTTTATGGTTAAAGGATTATACACAGCATGGTCAGCGATGATCAATGAACAGCATCGCATGGACGTAGCGACCAACAATTTGGCCAATGCCAATACTAATGGTTATAAGAAAGAGGGTTCTACCCAGCAGACATTCTCAGCTCAGCTGGCCCTCAAGATCAAAGATACATCTGAACCGGGCAATTATCCCAAGAGACTCGGCCATATCGTCCCCGGCGTCAAGACCGGAGAGGATTATACTGACTGGACCGAAGGACCAATGAAAGAAACAGGTAATACTTGGGATCTGGCAATTTCCGGAAATGGCTTTTTCGCCATAGATTACACCAGTGCACACAATAATGTAGCAGGACATACAGAAGGTCAGCAGACTGTCATGTATACACGTGATGGAAACTTTACACTTACAGCTGACGGAGAACTTGTAACACAGGACGGAGACTATGTTCTTGATAGTGAAGGCGAGCACATCGTTGTAGATACTACCAAGAAGCATGCAGTTAATGTTAAAGGTCAGGTTCTTGAGTTTACAGGAGAAGGCGAAGACGAGACAAGTGAAGTTGTAGCAACAGTTGGTCTTTATGACTTTGAAGATTATGACGCACTTGCCAAATACGGCGAAAACCTTTATGAACCTACAGATGAAGCAGTTCTTTTAGAGGAAGCAACCGGATCTATAAATGCAGGATTTTTGGAACAGTCTAATGTCTCAGTAGTTGATGAAATGGTGTCGATAATAAATATACAAAGACATTATGAAGCAGCATCAACAATGATACAGACAGCCGATTCCACACTTAATACGGCAACAACAGAACTTGGAAGATTATAAAAAATATGAAGACGTCCCAGGGATTATAATATAGAACCTGGTGGCAGTCATAAGGATGTAACTAAGTGGCGCAAAGGGAAATACATTGAAGTAGTATTTCGGAAAAGAGGTAATTATGGTACGCAGCTTATGGTCAGCCGCAACAGGCATGAATGCTCAGCAGACAAATGTAGACACAATTTCCAATAACCTGGCGAATGTTAATACGACAGGATTTAAAGCTCAGCAGGCAGAGTTTAAATCCCTTCTTTATCAGGATCTTAATTCTGTTACAACAACAGCCAATGGTGATCCTAAGCCTACAACCTCACAGGTCGGACTTGGTGTAAGAACAGCAGCTTTGACCCAGCTCTTTTCACAGGGATCTCTTCTTGATAATGCAAGTACATCAGCATTTGCTATAAGCGGCGAAGGTTTCTTCTCATATAATGATGCTGATGGAAATCCGGTATATACGAGAAACGGTGACTTCGTCTGGGCTATCGGTAATGAAGACGGAACAGAGCTTGTACTTACTACATCAGATGGTAATCCTATACTTAGTACTGAAGGCGAAGAGATAAGACTTGAAGGAGACTTTATCTCTAACAGGATATCCGTAGGATCAGATGGAACAATTTATTATCCAGATGATGACGGTGTTCCTCAGGAAGTTGGATTTACAATCGGACTTTGGCAGTTCCAAAATCCAGGAGGTCTTGAAAGAATCGGAAGTACCAGCTGGAAAGTTACTGCAGCAAGTGGACCTGCAATAAATGAAGCAGATAATGATAATGTTGAATCAAGTATCATAAGACAGGGCTATCTTGAAGGATCAAATGTCAATGTTGCTACTGAAATGGTTAATCTTATAGTAGCTCAGCGTGCTTATGAAATGAATTCTACAGCAATCCAGACGACTGACCAGATGATGCAGACAGCAAATCAGCTGAAGAGATAAATAGATAAAAGATAAATAGATAAAAAGATAAAAAGATAAAGAGATAAATAGATAAATATAAAAATAGATAAAGAGAGGACTAGCGCATGTCGGATTATAGTAATTTGAGCGGACTTAGCTCTGCGGCATATACAGACTATGCTGCAAAAACTCAATATTCCAATGATGTTCAGAAAGCTGTAAGCAGTACTTCATCAGATTCTACTCAAGAAGAGCTTATGGATGCCTGCAAGCAGTTTGAAGCATATTTCCTCGAACAGGTATATAAGGAGATGAGCAAAACTGTTGAGGCGTTTAAAAATGATGATAGTCAGATGAGCGATGCTCTGTCCATGACTTCGTCAAATAGTCTTGTTGATTATTTTAAGGATCTTACGATCCAGGATATAGCATCAACAACTGCAGAGAATCAAAGCAATGGTCTTGCGCAGATGCTGTATGAGAATATGAGCAGGAACTACGGAATAACAAGTGAATCTTCAAATAATATTCCGGCAGATGCATCCAAAGCCCAGGTTCTTGCAGCAACGTCGACGCTTCAAAAGGCCGCAGATAATGACACAGGTTCTGAAGTTACAGATAACAGTGAATCAGAAATTCCAAATGTGGGGGAAGTATAAAAAAGAAGGGGAGGAAATTATAAAACGAATTTTAAACCCTGTCGCTTGCGGCAGGGTATTTTTCGGGGCATAATATGATTTATGGAAAAGTTTAAGGGTTATATAGAACATTTTGTTTATAAAAATGAAGATAATGGATATGGCGTTGCAAATGTTATATCTGATGGTGATGAGATTACATGTGTCGGTACATTTAAAGATGCGGATGTAGGAGATACTCTTGAGATTGAAGGAGAGCTTGTCCAGCATCCAATGTACGGAGACCAGATCAGAGTATCCAAATATACTATTGTAGAGCCCGAAGATGCCCAGGCAATGGAGAGATACCTTGCAAGTGGTGCAATTAAGGGAGTTGGAGCTGCGCTCGCTACACGTATAATCAAAAAATTCGGCGAGGATACTTTTCGCATAATTGAAATGGAACCTGAGCGTCTTGCAGAAGTCAGAGGCATAAGTGAAAGAAAAGCCATTGAAATAGCTACTCAGATGAGTGAGAAGCGTGAAGCCAGAGATATAATGATATTCCTTCAAAGATATGGAATATCTGACACTATGGCTGTTAAGATCTATAACACTTATGGAAACTCTGTATATACAGTCATGCAGCAAAATCCGTATAAGCTTGCAGAAGATATAGGCGGCATCGGATTTAAGACGGCTGATGAGATAGCAGGAAGAATAGGCTTTAGTGTTGATTCTGATTTCCGCATACGAAGCGGAATCCTGTATGTACTTCAGGAAGGGGCACAGGAGGGTAATACATATCTTCCCAAAAATAATCTCATAAAGAGAACAGCATCTTTACTCAGAATAGATGAAGAAATGATCCTGCCTCAGATAGACTATCTTGCTATGGACAGAAGGATAGTGATCAAGAAGGATGACAGGGTATACAGCTCAATACTTTATACTGAAGAAAGAGCATGTGCGCTTAGACTTAATGATCTTAATATTCATCTTGACGTCGATGATAATTCAGAAACAAGAAGAGCCCAGCTTGAAAGAATTCATTATATTGAAAAGAAAAAGAATATAGAGCTAGATGATCTTCAAAGGGAGGCCATTCTTAAGAGTGCTTCTAATGGAATCCTGATCCTTACAGGTGGTCCCGGTACAGGTAAGACTACAACAATCAATACTATAATCAGCTACTTTGAAGAAGAGGGACTTGATATCCAGCTTGCAGCTCCAACGGGAAGAGCAGCAAAGCGTATGACAGAAGCTACGGGATATGAGGCAAGGACCATCCACAGACTTCTTGAGATATCAGGAGGAGTTGGAGATGATAATGCGGTCAAGCAGACAGCCCGTTTTAACCGTGATCAGGACAATCCACTCGAAGCTGATGTAATAATCATAGATGAGATGTCAATGGTAGATATACATCTGTTTCATGCCCTTTTAAAAGCAGTAATTCCCGGAATGCACCTTATATTTGTAGGTGATGCAAGCCAGCTTCCCAGTGTAGGCCCAGGTCAGGTTCTTGATGATCTTATTTCCTGCGGAATGTTTTCTACAGTAGTACTTGATCACATTTTCAGACAGGCCAAGGAAAGTGACATAGTCATGAACGCCCACTATATCAATAACGGGCAGATGCCAAGACTTTCCAATAAGAGCAAGGATTTCTTTTTCCTGGAAAGAAGTGATTACAACATAATATACAAGCATATGATAATGCTTATAAGAGACAAGCTTCCGGGCTATGTTGATGCGGATCCTTTCGATATTCAGGTCCTTACTCCTATGAAAAAAGGTGCGCTTGGGTGCGAGACATTAAATAAGATCCTGCAGCAGTATCTTAATCCTGCAGATCCGTCCAAGACTGAATATATGCATGGTGACAGAATCTTAAGAGTCGGTGATAAGGTTATGCAGATACATAACAATTATCAGGCCGAGTGGGAGATCATAGGTAAGTACAATATACCCATAGATTCGGGAACAGGAATATTTAACGGCGATATGGGAAGGATTGTAAGTATAACACCAGGCGCATCTTCACTTGTTGTTGAGTTCGATGAAAGAAGAAGGGTTACCTATTCATTCAGTTCTCTTGATGAGCTGGAACTTGCATATGCAGTTACTATTCATAAATCACAGGGTTCAGAGTATCCTGCTATTGTCATCCCCCTTCTTGGTGGCCCGAGAATGCTGACCAACAGGAACCTTTTATATACGGCTGTTACCAGGGCCAGAAAGTGCGTTATGATCCTTGGCAGCAGCGAAGCTATCAAAAATATGGTGGAAAATGAAGACCAGCTTGTCCGCTTTACAGGTCTTAAGGACCAGATAAAGGAGGTCATGTCATTTGATGATAAGTAAAAAAAGAGCTTATGATCTATATGACAAGGCAGCTACAATTCTTTTTCCAAGGCATTGTCCTTTTTGTGATAAGATAGTCTCCTTTGGAAGTATGGCGCATGAAGAATGCAGGAATAAGGCAGAATATGCCGACAGTCATGAAACATGCATTAAATGCGGCAAGCCTCTGTTATACGGAAACTCTGAGTATTGCAGAGACTGCCTCAAAGGCGGACATGTTTTTGACTATGGTCTGTCACTTTATAATTATAGGACAGTGTCCGGATCAATCTACAGATTCAAGTATGAAGGAAGGCAGGAGTATGCCGACTTTTATGCTGTCGAAATTGAAAGGCATCTCGGGGCTAAGATAAGAGCCCTGAAACCTGATGCCCTAATCCCCGTTCCAATGTACAAAGGCAAGAAGAATAAAAGAGGCTATAATCAGGCAGAAGTTCTGGCAAAAGCAATCGGAAGAAGAATGGGCATACCTGTAAGATGCGATATAATAACGAGAGTGCGCGATACAACTCCAATGAAGCAACTATCTGCAAGTGAGCGCCATGTCAATTTGAAAAAGGCTTTTAATATAAAACAAAATGATGTAAAATTAAAGAATATCATAATAATTGACGATATCTATACGACGGGATCAACAGTTGATCATATGACATGGCAACTGAAAAGGGGACCGGCATCGTCCGTATATGTACTGACTCTAGCTATAGGACAGACAGTATAAAAGGACAGCAACAGTGTATACAACCGTAGGTTTAGCAATCAACAAGGAGGCTGCTTATGAATTTACGTAACTGTTCAAGATGTGGTAAGATGTTCAATTATGTTGCAGGACCACCAATCTGTGAGAACTGCAAAAAGGCCCTGGAAGATGACTTTCAGAAAGTAAAGAAATACGTTCAGGACAATCCGTCTGCATCTTTGAAACAGATTGCAGAAGATAATGATGTTAAACTCAATCAGATTAAAGAGTGGATCCGTGAAGAGAGACTTATGTTCTCTAAAGATTCACCTATTCAGTTACTGTGTGAGAATTGTGGTGCAACCATTCAGACAGGACGTTTATGCCAGAATTGTAAGAACAAGATGGCTAACAACCTGACTAATGCATTCCAGAAGGAAGCACCCAAGATTCAGATGCCTGCGAAGAAGGAAGACAAGGGAGGTATGCGTTTCCTGCGTCCCTGATCCGGAGGATAGATAAGGGTTTTAAATATGGTTCAGGAAGAAAAAGTCATTCTGATGACGAGAATGGCTGCTTTTACAGCGCGTGAAGGTTCAAACGACAACAGAATAAATGGCTACTTCAGAAGTGATTATATTGGCCTTGAAATTGTAAAATCCGCGATCAGTGCCACGGTTTCTTTTGTGATACTGTTCGCGGTATACGCTGTGGCTACATTTGAATCAATTCTCGAAGATATGTATAGTATTGATCTGGTGGCGTATGGACAAAAAGTACTTACTTTTTATCTGATCTGGTTGATCGGATATTGTGTGGTATCATACATCTTTTTTTCCAGACGTTATTCTAAAATGCGTAAAAGAATGAAGAAATACTACAATAATCTCAGAAAACTGAGAAAAATGTATGAAAAGGAATAAAAGATATTATGGCTACCTTACTTGAATTAAAACAGATACTTAAGTCTTATTATGTAAAATTTGAGTTTTATATAACTCTTGTGTGGAAGTTTTTCCTTACACTTATTACTCTGAATGTTATCAATTCTGAGATCGGATGTCAGGAAGCTCTTACAAGTCCTATTATTGTACTCATGTGTTCACTTCTGTGTGCTATTCTGCCACAGGTTTTCATTGTTATACTTTCATGTTTGTTTGTAGTTGCTCATCTGTGGGCATTATCGATGGAGACAGCGGTTATAGCTCTTGCTGTCTTTCTTATCATGTACCTTTTGTATTATCGCTTTTCTCCAAATGATGCAATAGTACTTATACTGACAGCCCTTTGCTTTGGTATTCATATTCCTTATGTTATGCCTATAGCAGTTGGCCTCTTTGGTTCTGTATATTCTGTTGTCTCTGTAATCTTTGGAATCGTTGTCTATTATTATCTCAATTATATTTCTGATAATACAAGTATATTTATCTCAGGAACATCAGGTGATGACAGTTCTGCAGCAGTTATCTCAAGGGTTCAGTCAATAGTGGATGGAGTTTTTGCAAGCAAGGTTATGATATCTGTAATTGTTGTATTTGCAATAACAACGATCCTTGTATATATACTCAGACGCCTTTCAATCAACTATTCATGGGATGTAGCTATAGTAACAGGTACACTTACACTTATGATAGGAACACTGGTTGCAAATGTTGTAAGCAATGCAGGTTTTTCTGTTGCAGGTGTTATCATAGGTTCTCTCTTTGCAGGACTTTTAATGAAGGGACTTGAATTCTTTGCATTCAATCTTGATTATAAGCGAATAGAGAACGTTCAGTTCGAAGATGATGATTATTACTATTATGTAAAGGCTATACCGAAGGTTGCTGTTGCAACACCTGATCGTAAGGTCAAGCAGATCAACAGAGCTACAACTCCTCATACAGAGGAAAGAGATGAAAGAAGAGATAAGGTAGTGTCCAAGACTCACGGACAGGCTACAAGAACTGCAGCATCCTCTTCAGCATCACATATGCAGCATAGCAGACCTTCAGGAAGCTCTTATGGACGCACTCAGCAGACTAGAAGCAGAACAGCTAATAGTCATGTAACTAATGGTAGACAGACACGTAGTAACGCAGGTACAGGTAGCCAAAGAAGTAACAGATCCGAATAATCTTTAGCCTAAGATGAGGATAGGAATGGATACGTTTCAGTCATTACTGGATACAAATTTTACAAATTTTCATATGCCTGATATCAAGGGGACTGATGTTGTAGAGATCTTGATCATTGCTTTTCTCGTATACCACATTCTTGTATGGATGCGTAATACCAGAATATGGTCCTTGATGAAAGGCATTGTTGTCATTGTAATCTTTATCATTATCGCTGCCTTGTTCAACATGAGCACCATTTTATGGATAGTTCAGAATGTTCTTAGTATAGCTGTAATTGCTGTTGTAGTAGTACTTCAGCCTGAGCTTAGAAGAGCTCTGGAACAGCTGGGACGTAAGAATTTTCTTTCGGGAATATTCCCATTTGATGTTGGAGGAGGAGAAGGAAGATTCTCTGACAGGACTATAGACGAGATTGCAAGAGCCTGTGTTGAGATGGCCAAAGTAAGAACCGGTGCTCTTATTGTCATAGAACAGGAACATTCACTTGCAGAATATGAGCAGACAGGTATTGAAGTTGATGCTATTGTTACAAGTCAGCTTCTTATAAATATTTTTGAGCATAATACACCGCTTCATGACGGTGCTGTAATTGTCAGAGGCAACCGTATTACTGCAGCTACCTGCTATCTTCCGCTTTCAGATAACATGAACATAGGTAAAGAGCTTGGAACAAGGCACAGAGCCGGTGTTGGTGTATCTGAGGTTACTGATTCACTTACAATCATCGTTTCAGAAGAGACTGGTAAGATATCAGTTGCATATGGCGGAGTTCTCGACAGATCTCTGGATTCTGAGAAATTGAAAGACAGACTAAGGAGCATACAGAATAAGGCTGAAGAAGAACATAAACACAGACCTGTTTTCAGAGGGAGGACCAAGGCAGAATGAAATTTGTACGAGGACTTTACTCTAATTGGGGACTTAAGATTGCATCAGTTCTATTTGCGGCCGTTATGTGGTTTCTTGTTACCAACATTAATGATCCTGTATCTACAGAGAGATTTAATAACATTTCGGTAACCTTCAGAAACACAAGCATTATCACCGATGCCGGAGAAGTATACGAAGTACTTGATAATTCGGACGTAATAAGTTCTGTATCTATAAGAGCTCCAAGATCGGTACTTGAGAATTTTTCCAAAGATAATATAGTTGCAATTGCTGATTTTTCCAAGATGACTGATGATAGCACGATTCCTATTGAGATCACTATCACCAAGGATTCAGGAAAGATTGATTCGGTTGTGCCAAGTAGTACTGAAGTAGCACTTTCCATTGAGAATCTTGCTACAAGCACACTTGCTCTTGGAGCTACAACTTCAGGAACAGTTAGTGACGGCTATATTGTAAGCTCTGTATCTACAGATCAGAACCAGGTAAGAATAAGCGGACCTCAGTCCGTTATCGACAGAGTCGAAAAGGCTTCCGTTGATGTAGATGTAACAGGATTTACTTCAAATATAGGAACAGATGTATCTATCAAATTGTATGATGAAGATGGCAATGTTATAAATGACTCTGCTATATCCATGAATATTACGGCGGTCAGAGTTAATGTAACGATCCTTGCAGTTAAGACTGTGCCTATCAATTATCATACGACGGGAGAACCGGCTGACGGATTTATGCTATCGGGTGAAATAACCAGTACGCCTGAAACGGTTGTTATAGCAGGTAAGTCTTCGGTACTTTCAGAGGTTTCGAGTATTACTGTTACAGATCCTCTTGATGTTACAGGACTTACATCTGATCTTCAGACAACTGTTAATATAGCCAATTATCTGCCAAGCGGAATATCACTTGGAGATGCAGACTTTAATGGTATATGTACTGTTGTGGTTGATATCATACCTCAGTCAAGTAGGTCAATAACCATTGATGCAAGCAGTGTAACTTATGACAATGTTCCTGAGAACTACAAGATAGTGCTTGGAAATGGAGCTGAGGATACAAACTTTACAGTTGATATAGTAGGTCTTGAAGAGACGATCAATGCAGTATCGGCATCAGATCTTAATGCGACTATAGATCTAAGTCAGCTTACAACACAGCTGTCTGAAGGCGAGAGCCTTGAGTCAGGAACATATACAGTAACAGTTAGTTTCACACCTCCTGAAGGTGTAGAGATAGATGGAACAGTTCGAGTTACTATTACAGCAACTGCTCCCGAAACAAAAGAAACGACAGATGATAATTAGTAGTGATGGAGGTTTTTGAGTTTTATGGTAAGTCAGAAGGTAGTCATTAAGAATCCTACCGGGCTTCACTTGCGTCCTGCGGGTATTCTTTGCAAAGTGGCTATGAGATATAAATCACTTATAACTTTTCAGGTGAGAGAGAATACTGCAAACGCTAAGAGTGTTTTAAGCGTGCTCGGTGCTGGTGTTAAGTGCGGTGATGAAATTGAATTTACATGTCAGGGAAGTGATGAACAGGAAGCACTTGCAGGCATGGTCCAGGCAGTAGAAGACGGACTTGGAGAAAAATAATAAGCAGGAAGGTATCAGGTTTTGAAAAAGATAATAGTTACAGGATGTAATGGACAGCTTGGAAGACAGGTTAACAAAGAAATCGGAGATGAATTCGAACTTATCAATACAGATGTATGTGAAGGCGATGGAATCCGCAGTCTCGATATCACTAATGTAGATAGTGTTATTGCTCTTGCAAGAGAAGTAAAACCGTATGCGATCATTAATTGTGCAGCATATACAGCAGTTGATGCACAGGAGAAGGACTGGGATCTTTCTTACAAGATCAATGCTATTGGACCAAGAAACCTTGCAATAGCAGCTACAGAGACAGATGCTAAGCTTGTACATATTTCTACAGATTATGTATTTGCAGGTAATGGAACAAAGCCATATACAGAGTTCGATCAGGTAGGACCTGTAAGTGCTTATGGTACTACAAAGCTTGCAGGAGAGAAGTTTGTAGAGCAGTTTGCAAAGCATTTCTTCACAATAAGAACAGCATGGCTTTACGGCGATGGCAAGAACTTTGTAAAAACAATGCTCAGACTTTCTGAGAATCATGATGAAGTATCAGTTGTTGATGATCAGGTAGGAAGCCCTACAAGTACAGTTGAACTTGCTAAGGCTATTCATTATCTTCTTCCTACAGATAACTATGGACTTTTCCATGGTACATGTGAAGGTTCATGCAGTTGGGCTGATTTTACAGATGAGATATTCCGCCTTGCAGGAAAAGATACAAAGGTTAATCATGTATCAACCAGGAAGTACATGGAGATGAATCCAAATAGTGCTCCACGTCCTGCATATTCAATTCTTGAAAACTATATGTTCAAGCTTACAAGTGACTTTATGTTTGCTGACTGGCATGATGCTATTGCTGAGTATATTAAGAATATGTAAGTTATGTCTTTAAGAGATAAATCCTGATGACTTTAGTATTATGCTTAACTTTTCAGGATTTTCTTTTCAAGATAAATAAATTAAAAGAAAGATAAGTATGGCAGATTTTTTTTACGAAGTAACTCATAACGATATTATCATGTGCCCAGTAATTGCATGGTTTACAGCACAGGTTCTCAAAACAGTTATCTACATGATCACTTATAAAGAGTTCAATGCAGAAAGACTCCTTGGAGATGGCGGTATGCCAAGCTCACATTCAGCAACTGTAATGAGTCTTGTGACTATCGTTGGATTTGAGTATGGGGTATCTGGTTATGAATTTGCTCTTGCAGGTATCCTGGCGCTTATTACAATGCATGATGCAATGGGAGTAAGGCGCGAAACTGGTAAGCAGGCAGTTGTTATCAAGAACCTTGCAGAGCTTTTTGAAGAGATGGGTAAAGATATCCCGGATGATGAAAAGCTTAAGGTATTTGTAGGACATACTCCTCTTCAGGTTATTATGGGAGCAATCCTTGGTGTTATAGTAGGTTCTGTATACTATGGCATTGCAGGATAAAATGGGAGAAACATGAGGTTAAGGACAAATGCTAATCACAGCTATTAATTGGCTTTATGTGATTTTTACAACTTATTTTGCTGGATACGGATTTCACCATTTAATGACCGGCATTTCTTTTCTGCAACACTCGGTGCCGCAGAAAAGAAATGCCGCTTTGCGTACAACGCCTTATGAGATACAGTTTAGAGAAAATTATCTTATAACAGGGCTTGTGCTCGTATCCATATATTCTCAGATCTTCAGTATATGGTCAGGCCTTTCAATGGCTGCCAATGTGATACTTTTTGTTATATCGCTTTGTGTATGTGTTCTGGCTATTCGAAATATGTTCTATAAAATTCTTGCCTATGGTCTTGGCAGAAATATAAGCATGAATATGATAATCACATATATTGTGATCTTCTTTGTTATAGCTTATTGTACCTCGCATGGACTTGAACACTATGATACAGGTCTGTATCATGCACAGGCTATACACTGGAATGAGGTTTACGGCGCAGTAAGAGGACTTGGAAACTTCAATCAAAGGCTTGCATATAATAGTGCAGTCTATCCTTTGTCAGCTCTTTACAGCTTCTCATGGCTTGGCGGACAATCGCTTCATACAATGGCAGGATATTTTGTACTTCTTCTGTCATGGAAATGCGTAGATATAGTTCAGATCAAAAGACGCGGATACTTTACCCTTCCGGATGCAGTAAGACTTATAGCTATCTATTATATATTTACTATACTTGACGAGATCGTATCGCCTGCATCAGACTATTTTGTCATGTGCATGGTCTTATATATACTAATATCCTGGCTCGATCTTGACAGAGACAGGGAGAAGAGATTCTATCCCTATGCCATGCTCTGCATACTTATAGTATATGCAGTAACATTAAAGCTCTCTGCAGCGCCGCTTTTACTTCTTGCTATAAAGCCTATATGGAAGATAATGCATGCAAAGCTTATAAGCAGGGCCAAAGCGATATGGTACTTTATAGGACTGGGATTTTTGGTGGCAGTTCCCTTTTTTATCAGAAATATAATCATATCAGGATGGCTTATATATCCATTTACCGCTATAGATATCTTTAGATTTGCATGGAAGATACCAAAAGGAACGGCTGAGTATGACGCTCATGAGATAGCAGTATATGGCAGAGGCTATACGGATGCAGCTCTTTATAACATAAGTATCATGGACTGGTTCCCTGACTGGTATAAGAGCCTTTCGTCTTTTAATAAAGTGATGCTCGTGGCAGATTTTGTATTTCTTATAGGACTTATAGTATTTGCAGTAATCTATCTGGTCATGCAGGTACGAAAAGAGGGATCACTACTTAAGGTTTTTGGAATAAAGACTATAAATAATAAATCCAAAAATAAGTCCCAAAATAAATCTAAAAAGACTTCCGGTAAGAATTCTAAAGATAAGGCCAAAAAGAATGATAAAAAAGGCGAAAATGTAGTCATAAACAATGTCTTTAATAATGCCGGTAAAGTTGTACTTATGGCAAGACATAGAACAGTGTCAATGAAAGACTTTTTCTTTGTAGAAGGTGTTTGTTATGTGGCACTTGTATTCTTCATTACATCATCACCACTTGTAAGATACGGAGCATTATATATCTGGCTTCCTGCAGTCATTATGGTTGGAAAGCTTATAACGCTTTTATTCTATAAAAGAGGTGCGGAAAAGAAGCTTATCCCTGTGATCATGGCTTTTATAGCCCTGTTTATAGGTTATAAATCTCTTAGACTTGTGATGTACGAAGTGCCTAGATTTAAGGCTGA
>NZ_JAILQF010000094.1 GCF_024699075.1 Butyrivibrio sp. | reverse complement strand
ATCCTTTCGTATCGCGGAGCTGAAAGGACGCTCATCATGAATTTATATGGTTCCAAATTACCGTCTTTTAGCATTGAAAAGACCTGCGGGCTGCAGCCTGATACCAGCGCCACGCCCTGATCATTCATCCTGACAGGTTGCTGCATGTTGCGGCTGTTAACATTCCAGAAGATCACCTGAGGAAGCCTGTAGCCCCATCTTTCAAATTCTCTTTTGGCATTTTCAAAGTTTGTTGCCTTCGCATCACCTGCGCAGTAGTCAAACTCCATATCGGAGATTATGTACAGCTTTTCAGGCATATCGGACTGTTTTAGTCTGTTACGAACAGCAGTCTGGAGTATCAGCATAAATGTCTTTTCAATATTCGTGTTGCTGCATTCGTTGAAGCTCATGCAGTAACGCACTTTATCAACTATGTCTCTGCCCTTGATCTCGATGAGTCTTGGGTTTGCAGAGAAAGTTATGAAGTGGTTATGGAATGCGCCTGTATTTCTTTCTGCAAAGTATATGCCCAGTGACTGCGCTACTGCTGCAGGGCTTGGGTTAGCATCCCAGTACATTGAGGCTGAGCCATCTACCACAACAAGTGAATTGTCAGCGCCGGCGTAATTCTCAAGCGCGTTCCATGTTGCGTCCATGGCACGTCTCTCGGCTTCAGAGAACTCTTTTCTCCTAAGAACAGGCGCGATAACATCATAAGGTGTAAGTGTTCCGGTATGCATTACTGAAGGATCTTCAGCTGCCCTTTGGATAAAAGACTCATACCTTGCCTTGTCGTTTCTGATGAATGCCTGTCTGTATTTGTACAGAGCCTTTGAAGGCTGCTTCGCATAGTCAAAAGAGTAGTCTCTCTCGCGGAGGTTGTTCTCTATGATCCTGATCTGTGCTCTGAGGGCAGACAACGCCTTGCGGTACTCAGCGTCAGTCATCTGCATCGCTCTTGCTATCTTCCTGGCGTTTCTGACAGCTTCTTTGTTGCTTGTATTTACTGAAGGAAGCCATTTAGCCAAAAGAGATACTCCGGCATTTTCCTTATCTGCTGAAAGCACAGCCATATCGGCTTTGAGCGCTTTGTCAAAATACGCCAGTACTTCTTTTTCTACCGGTGTACCAAACAGCGCCAAAAGATCATCGTATCTGCCGTACTCAGCAACCAACTCGATGTTCTTTCTAACTGATTCAGGCTCGCACTCAGCCAGGTGCTTAAGGATAACCTTGAAGACTCTTCTCTCGCCAAGGCCACCTCTTATGTCTCTTGCAAAGAAAAGCATCTTCATGGCAAGATCAGCATCCTCGGCATAAGCTCTTGTGAATCTAGTTATGATATCTTCATCAGAAGCGTGCCTAAGTGCACCTATTGCTGCAAAGAGATCCAGGCAGTCGGACTTTGTTGATACGTAAGTTGCTGCGCCGTTCTCTGTATATGTTTTGTTTGCTTCTCTCTTTAAAAACTCCAGCATCTTAATTTCCTCTCTTTCAAAACAAGGTGCAACCGAGTTATAGTGCCCGGCTCACTCGCCATGCTATGCAGGGACGCGATTAAAAGTCGCGGGATCAGTATTAGTTGCTGTATGCACCTTTTCATACAAGACACATACACCCCGAAGGGTTGGAGCGGGATTCGGACCCGCGATTCCCGGATTAAAATATCCGGTGCTTGACCACTTAGCTATCCTGTAATGATTGCTGTCTGTGTCTTTGTTGTGATCTAATCATAGCTCTTTGGATAGGAGATAAAAAGATGCAGATTGACGCATTGCTGCAACCCCAATATAATTGAATTTATATTGATTATTGCGTTATTATTTCATTATATGCAACCCCAAACAAGAGGTGTAAGATGACAGAGAAGTACAAGATTTATCTTTCAGACGATACAAGATCAAGACTTATAAACGATGCAGAACTCTTTGAATTCACTAAGAAGGACGAGTCCGTCAACCTCAACGCATTCCTTAAGACCCTGATCGTCAATTACTTTGACCGTTACAGACAGGATAGCGAAAACCTGCTTTCAAATATCACGCAGGATCTGACCAGTATCACATCGATCAGTGACAAGGACGCTGCGCTCCTTGCGAACAAGATCATAAGTACATACATTAAGACTGACAGCCACCAAAGCAGCAAGAACTCTGCCCTGACACTTACAGTAAGCGGATCTTCATATGAGATTCTAAGGATCATCGAGAATAACATGTTAAAAGATACATCTTTGTCCCAGTATCTTAAGGACATGTTTAATTCATATCTTTCAATTCCAAGAAGCGAAAGGGAAATGATCATATTCAAAGATACCTATGAGGATATCTCCAAGGCAATTAAAGAGCACAGGATTCTCTCTTTTACCAACACAACTTCCGGCAAAGAGAAGTCTTATCACGTTGAGCCATATATTATTGCCCCATCCAAAGAGGAACAGTGCAACTATCTGCTATGCAATGACAGAAAACCCAAGAAACCCAGAACCTTTAGAATATCAAGGCTTAGAAGTGTCTTTGTAACTTCTGACACTTTTACTGTGGATCCCGACATGCAAAAAGAGCTTCAGGAAAAATCTATCCGAAGCCCTCATTCAGTATCACTAACGGTTCAGGCAGTTGTACGCCTGAACAAATATGGAGTTAAAAAGTTTAAGGTTGTAACGAAGAACAGGCCTATCGTCTCAAAAATCGAAGGAGACCTGTACTACTTCGACTGGCCTGAGCTTCAGCTTGAAGAATACTTCAAGCGTTTTGGCAGAGATGCAATAGTTATCGAGCCGGCATCTCTTAAGAAGAGGATCAAGAAGTTCTATTACTATGGACTAAGAGAATATAGTAAGTAAATTCCTATATTCAGCTTTACTCCAACTCCTTTAGTAGTCCAAAAGCATAAATACAATTTGTTGGTATATGGCTTACATCCAAAACGGCTCTCTTGCGTGATAAGGTCTTATTATACTCGTTTCTTATCAGACCTCACAAAACCATGAAGAGCGTTCCTGCGCCGATCAATATGCAGCCAATCACAGATTTTACTGTAAGCTGCTCATGCAGAAACAGTGTTCATAGTCCCTGTGTCCATTGTTTTGATGCTCAAAAGAAAAGAGGATATAATTTCATCAGAAATACCCATCTTGTTTTTGATATTTTGTATAGTCCATCGCATTGCTCCTTTTCACTCATTCTCGCATGTTTTATCAAAGATGCTAGAAGCAACTATATAAGGCAATGCTTTAATCAAACCAATGCACATAAAAACAAAAAAAGAAATAGGAAATACAACTATTGATAATATCTTTATCATTTTATTTTGTTTTACATACCATTTCACATAGAAAGTGATTGCAAAACTTATCCATATTGAAAAAAGCATTCCTGATAAAAGCATTTTTAAAAAAATAGATATAGCCGGCTCATCAAGTTCAATTCTTTTAATAAAGATCAAAGAAAGAATGGTTGAAAAAATAGCGCCTACAATTATACATATTTTTTGAAAATGAAACTTACTGAAGTTCTCTTTAGAGCTTATATCAGTTTTCTTTTTGGATATAAGCTCTTTATGTAAAGAAACTGCATCACCTTCAATAAAGTTATCTTTTCTTATAACCAACAAATCTCCGGACAGTACAATAAAAATATTTTTTATACCATTTCCAACATAATTAACTTCATTTATTTGAAAAGAGACATCTTTAATTATTTTCTCACTATCATACACTTTTTCTGAAATGGCAAAGTCATCTATGGTAATAACTCTTTTTAATGTCTTGTCTTCCAATTTCTTAGAAAAATAAACTGCCTTTTTATAAATACGAACAATATTGATAACAAAAAGAAGCAACGCAACAAAGAAATAAATACTATAGTTCGAATTATTGTTCATGTAAATAAAAGAACTAATAATAAATAAAATTCCGATCAAATTAAAAATCTTGCCATATTTAGATCCAATTATCAAAAACTCCATTACTTCTCGTCTTATAGTATTTTTGTCTGTCAGATAAACGTTATTATATTTCATTTGTCACCTTTCGTTATAATCCGCATTTTTCTGCCGCTTGTTCTAAGAGCGGAGCGTCTCCGGAATATAAAGCATAATCCACGCCAGCAACAGCATATACTACTGCTGTGCGTACATATAGATTTGCCTTTGTTGTTACACTTGTTTATTTGATTTATATGTGTTATCTGTAAGAAGCTCCCCATTTTTCTTACAGCCCCAAAACACATAATAATGATAATAATATGGCAAGAATGCAAGATGTATTGAAAAATTATTATTTTATATTATATACAAAAGCTTCCCACTTGAACGATACATTCTCTACAAATTACTTGTAGAAAATGTATGTATCGTCTAAGTGGGAAATCTGCAATAAGCAAATATAAATTCATTAAAAGTTATCAATCCGCCGTCTTATAAAGAAGCTTGTCACAAGCATTAACTCGCTTCTACCAGGGCTTCGCAAGACATGATCAGTTTCATATCACCTGCAAATCTGGCAGTTCCAAATCCTACAGGAAGGATGAAGTGATCGCCCTTTTTAAGAGGGTGACTTCCAAGAAGGCCTGTGCCTTCTATTACTGAGAAGAGAAGGTACTTGTCGCTTACTTCAATATCAAGCTTAGAAGTTACATTAACTCTTGAAACTTCATAATATTTGCAGCTGTTTAGGAGCCTTATGCCCTGCTCCTTGTCAGTATCATGTATTATGGCATCTGAAAGGTCCTTGGCAGGTACTGTTATTACGTCCTTACATTTATCAACGTGGAGTTCACGCTTTGATCCATTCCAGATTCTGTCATAGTCATAAAGTCTATATGTGATGTCGCTGTTCTGCTGAGTTTCAAGAACTACAACACCGCCCTTTATAGCATGAACTGTCCCAGGATCTATCTGAATGAAATCACCCTTTTTGATCTTAACTTCTCTTATAAGGTCGCTCCATCTGCCCTGATCCATCATATCAGAAAGTTCCTGTCTTGTAGCAGCATTATGGCCTACAACAAGGCTTGCATCATCGTCACAGTCAAGAACATACCAGCATTCTGTCTTACCAAGAGAACCGTTCTCATTTTCTGCTGCATAGGCATCATCTGGATGAACCTGGATACTAAGGTCAGACTTAGCATCGATTATCTTAGTAAGAAGAGGGAATCTGTCATGCTTTGTACCAAAGAGCTCAGAATGGTCTCTGTAAAGCTCATCAAGTCCCATTCCTTTGTACATCCCGTTTTTAACTGTAGCTGTTCCATTTGTATGAGCTGCTATTCCCCAGCACTCTCCTATATCATCGCCTTCAATATTATAACCAAATACATCACGAAGCTTTGATCCGCCCCAGATATTATGAGTAAAGTGCGGCTCTAAAAAAAGAGGCTCCTTGCAGCTATTATTAATTGATAAGATTTTTCCATTTGTTTCCATAACTTTTTTGTACCAAAAACCCGAATCCTTAATTGTTCTTTTTAAAGTAGTATAGTCTACATAAACAAGGCCGAATCTCTTAGCATATCCATCTGTCCATTCAAAGTTATCACAATAACTCCAGTGGAAATATCCGACTATGGATACGCCCTCATCTGCTGCCTTCTGAAGGTTACTGATATACTTATCAAGAAAAGCAATCCTGTCACCATCATGAACTGCGCCATCAGGTGCAACTATATCGCAGGCTGCCATACCATTTTCTGTAATGAAGATATCCTTATGATATCTTTCATAAAGAAACTTAGGTCCCCAGTAAAGGACACTTGGTGTTACAGGCCAAGTCATGGCTGTCTGGTTATAACCTCTTTCCCTTTGGGCATAGATGATCTTTCCATTTTCTCCGGCACTTATAGGATATCCATTATAAATGTTCTGGCCAATAAAGTCTATGGGCTGGCTTATAAGCTCCATATCCTCATCTGTTATCTCAAAAAGATCATCCTTAAAAAGTTCTATTCCCTCCTCAGGATATCTTCCAAGAATAACAGGATCAAGGAACCATGAAACATTCCATGCCCAGTTGTCCTTGTCTTCATCAAATCCAAAGTATCTCTTTCTTGCAGCCTCAATATCTTCACGAGAATCAGTATCAGGATAAGCCACGCCGCAAGTTGGAGCATATCCAACTCTTGCATTTGGAGCAGTCCTTCTAAGAGCCTTAACTGCAAGACCGTGGGCTTTAAGAAGATTATGTGCTGCAAAAAGAGTATCCTTAAGAGGAAGCTTCTTGCCTGGAGCATGAAAGCCTTTAACATAGCCAAGGCTTATAGTGCACTGAGGCTCATTGAATGTAATGAAGTCATCACAAAGATCTGAGAAGTTCTCTCCTACTACCTCAGCATATCTTTCAAACCATTTTGAGCTTTCAGGATTAACCCATCCGCCCTTTTCCTCAAGAACAAGCGGATACTCCCAATGGAAAAGAGTTATAAAGGGCCTTATACCATTTTCTTTCATGCAAAGAAGCATATCTCTATAAAGCGCTACAGCCTTCTTATTAACTTCTCCTGTTCCATCAGGAATAAGTCTGCTCCAGCTGATAGAAAATCTGTAAGCTTTTATTCCCATCATGCGCATGATAGCAAAGTCTTCTTTATATCTGTGGATCATATCGCATGCTATGTCTGCATTTGAGCCATCAGCTATGGCCCCTTTTTTTATAAAATCATCCCAGATATTAAGTCCTGCTCCGTCATTTTGGTCTCTACCCTCAGTCTGATATGAACTTGCAGCAACTCCCCATATAAAATCTTCTCTAAACATCACAATACTTCCAATCTCATTTTTTATATTTATAATATACCTTATTTGGTAATGATCACGGATACAAGGTTGAATGGCACTGCCTTTCCAGCCTTGTCATCTATTACTTCTACTGTAAGCCTGTGAGGCCCCATCTTCTCATGCTCTATGATCTGCCTGATATCAAGAAGGTCTCCCCAGGTCTGGTCGAATGCTGAATCTATTATGATCTTATCTTCAGAATCATCTACAGATACAGCCACTACAGGCGCAGGACGTTTCATGGTCTTGTCATACTGAACTGCAATTCCTGTACACTCGTTTTCGCCTTCAAGTTCAATAACAATCTTATCATTTTGCAAAGAGCCAAGCCAGCCGTTCTTAAAGCAGTCTGTGATATCTCTCTGAGCTGATCTGTCCTCTTTGAAGCCCTTTAGATCTGCCTTAAAGTTTCTGTTATCAAGTCTTTTTGCTTTTTCAAATGTATTAATTGTTAGAGGCTCAAAAACTTCTATATCCTTATCCTCTTTTGCCACATCTAAGTCTTTATATTCCTTATATAAGGATCCTATAAGATTAGTTACCACGCGGCTTAAAAGCTCATGTCCTTTATCATTTGGATGTAGGCCGTCAGGTGAAAGATCATTTATATCTGCTATCTTTCCTGACAGTATATCCTCATAAATAGCTCCATGCATTGATGCTGCAGGAATGCCATAATATCTGGCTACTTTGGAATGAATTCTCTCTGCAGTCTTGCCATTTTCATAATAGAAGTTAAAAAGAGTTGCTACACAAGGTCTGCCCTTACTATAAAGAAGCTTCCTTATAAGGCCTTCATAGCTTTCATAAAAATAATCATTGCACTCATCATTTACAGAAAACTCAACAAGCACAAAGTCAGGGTTATATGAAAGCACGTCCCTGTCACATCTGGCTGCTCCAAAAGCAGAAGTTGTTCCTCCAATTCCTGCATTTACATAGGTTATATCAGAATCCTTAAATGTCTCTTTAAACCATTCATATACTTTATAGGCATAGCAGGTAGTCGGAAGAGAAGAAAGACTTCCCTGGGTGATGGAACCCCCAAGGAAGCATACCGTTACAGGTTGACCTTCTTCAAGCTTTTTGAAAAGCTTTGTAAATCTTGTAATATCACCGCGACATGCTATAGCCTTTTTTGTATCAAAATCTATCATGATAATCTCTTTTCTTTATCTTATTCCAGATTACTTATTCTATCCCGGATTTCTTATCTGATTCCAAGTTCTGTATCAGATTCGCGTACAACTGAGTGCTCTTTGACATAATCTATAATATCGTCAAGTCTTGTAAATGCAAGTGCTACATAGCTGTCAGCTGCGCCGTAGTAGATTGCGATCCTGCCAGTCTCACTGTCATGAAGTGTTGCGCAAGGGAAGCATACGTTAGGAACGAATCCTCTCTCTTCATACCACTCTTCAGGAGTCAAGATGAATGTCTCGCAGCGGTACTTAACCTTTGAAGGGTTATCTATATCAAGTATAGCTGCTCCTATGGAATAAACAAAACCGTTACATGTGCTGCTTACGCCGTGATAGAACATGAGCCAGCCTTCTGAAGTCTCAATAGGGGCTGCTCCTCCGCCAATCTTAACTGATTCCCACCACTCAGGAGATCTCTCCATAACATGTCTGTGGTGTCCCCAGTATTCCATGTCAGGGCTCTCTGACAGGAAGATATCGCCAAATGGTGTATGTCCGCTGTCAGATGGTCTTGAGAGTAGCATGAACTTTCCATTTATTTTCCTTGGGAAAAGAACTGCATTCCTGTTAAAAGGAATGAATGGATTTTCAAGTCTTTCAAATGTCTTAAAGTCCTTAGTCTTAGCCATTCCGATAGAAGCGCCGTAGAAATCCTGGCACCAGATGATATAGTATGTATCCTCAACCTTAACAAGTCTTGGATCATAAGCATATCTTGGCATGAAAGGATTGCCATCCTTGTCTACGAATGGGATCTTATTGGTTTCAAAATCCCAGTGAATTGCATCTTCGCTATGTCCAAGGTATATATAAGGGATACCGTTGGTCTGCTCTCCTCTGAATACTCCAATGAACTTGCCTTCATAAGGCATAACTGCACTGTTAAAAATACGTGCAACACCCGGAATAGGGTTCCTATTTATAATAGGGTTCTCTTTGTATCTCCAAACAGGTGCACCATCGAACTTTTCAGGTCCTTCCTGCCATGGGATATTTTTAAGCGGTTCACTGATCATTTTATATTTTGACATTGTATCTGTCTCCTTTTTATACTTGCATATCATATTTGTATTTATTAGTTATCTTTTTATCTATATTTTCTTTTGTATAGATAATCTCTGTTCCATTCATTCCTTACCAAGAAGCCTTAAATTCTCGCTTATAAGATCACATCTTTGCTTCACGCAGTCAGGGCTTCTGCCCGGATCCTGAGGCGTATTGAATACATAGTCGATAAGCTTATCAATTGTAGTTGTAGCAACGTGAAGCCTTGTATCAGATGAAGCGTAGTAGATATAGACTTCATTTTTTTCATTAACAATAGCGCCGTTAGTGAATACTACATTGCTGACATCTCCGACTCTCTCTCCCTGTCTTGGCCCTATAAGAAGGCCGGATGGCTCAGCTATAACCTTTGAAGGATCCTTAAGATCTGTAGCAAATGCATAGATTACATATCTAAGGCCTGCTGCCGTATTCCTTACGCCATGTGCTATGTGTATCCAGCCCTTGGCAGTCTTAATAGGCACAGCACCTGCTCCGTTCTTAGCTTCAGTTATCTGATGATATCTTCTGATGCTGGTCATCTTCTCTTCATCTATAACAGGATGTTCTATATCATCACAAAGGCCAAATCCTATACCACTTCCTGATCCTGTCTCAATGAAGTCGTCCATAGGTCTTGTATAGAAGGCATATTTTCCATCTACAAATTCAGGATGAAGGACAACATTTCTTTGCTGAGGAGATCTCTTTGTTACAAGATTTGGAAGTCTCTCCCAGGTCTTAAGATCCTTTGTCCTTACGATTCCAGCCTCTGCTACTGCTGCAGAAAGGTCAGAATTTGTTTTATCCTTGGACTCAGAGCAGAACACGCCATATATATAACCGTCTTCATGCTGTGTGAGTCTCATATCATATACATTAGTCTCATCCTTTACAGTATCAGGAAGTACTACTGGATAGTCCCAGAACCTAAAGCCTTCAGTTCCCTTATCACTTTCCGCTACAGCAAAGAAGGACTTTCTGTCTGCTCCCTCTACTCTGGCTACAAGATAATACTTACCATTTAAGTAGATAGCTCCTGAATTCATTACTGCATTAACTCCAAGCCTCTCCATAAAAAATGGATTAGTCTCTTTGTTAATATCATATTTCCATAATATAGGAGCATGTTCTCTTGTAAGAACAGGATATTCATACCTGTCATAGATCCCGTTGTAAAAAGAAGTCTTCTTATTTGGCCTTGTAATAAGCTCTTCCTGCTCTTTTAATAATTCATAATATTTTTCGTGTATCATCTCATCACCTACACCTTTTTATTATTTCAATGCACATTCTTCCGTTATGATAAGGACATTTCCATTCCTCAACTATTGGGTGCAGAGGATTAGGTTCTCCCTCTTTGGATACTTCATAAAACCACTCTGAACCTTTTCTTGTATCAACCACATGATCAAAAATAAAATCAAGACAGCTTTTTGCAGCATCAAGATATTTTTCTTCCTTCCTGTCTGACTTCTCATAAGCGTTCAAAAAGCCAACAACAGTTTCAGCCTGTACCCACCAGGACCTGCTTTCATTGACAACTCCCTTTTCACATTCATATGGAAGAGAATGCCCGTCAAAAGCTGACTTGTAAATCTCTTCTGCAAGATCCTTGGTAATAGGCCTTATCTTTTCTGAAAGTTCTCCATTATCATCTATAAGCTCTAATGTTCTGTCGATAAGCCAGGAGGTCTCGATATCGTGGCCATAACTATGAAGATCTATAATCGAGTTATAATCGTTATCAAAAAAGACTTCCTGCCTGTGAAGCCTTGGATTATAGATCTTATCTGCAAAAATAGTAAGAATCTGCTCAAGGTCTTCTTTTACTTTAATATCATGTTTCACCCTGTAAAGCTCAGTATAAGCTTCAAGGACATGTAGTAGCGTGTTCATAGTCCTGTCAGCCATAACTCCGTTCTCTGATAGTTTATCATTATCAGCCTTTTCAAACTTCTCATTTGATGCTTCTTTATAACCAATATTATCCTTACATTTATTCTCAATTACGTCATAAATGTTTCTGGCAAGCGTAAGCGCCTCTTTATCACCAGATGCTTCATAATATGATGATAGTGCATATATGGCAAAAGCCTGATTGTAAGTATGCTTGGTAGAGTCATAAACTTTACCATCATAGGTCATGGACCAGTAAATGCCGCCATAGGTCTTGTCGATGCAATAGTCCTTCATAAACTCATAAGCATGACGCGCCTCATCAAGAAGCGATTCATCCTTTAAAAGAGTATATGTATTTGAAAAAAACCATAAGATCCTGCTATTAAGTATGCAGCCTTTTACAGCCTTTTTATCAAGCTCAAGGTCGTAGCCAAGATAGCCATAATATCCGCCATATTCATTATCTCTAAGACCTTTCCAAAAGGGAATGAGATCTTGCGTGAGATGTTTTTGTACCCTTGTTATCATTTTCTTATCCTCTATATCAAACTAGTCTTAGCCTTTTACTGCTCCTGCTGTAAGTCCTGAATATATCTGCTTCTGGCATAGAATGAATACTATAAGTGCCGGCATTAGTGATATGATTACACCTGCGCAGATAAGATTGTATTTACTACCAAGAGGGCCCACAAAGGTATAAAGAGACGTAGCTACAGTTGCATACTTGTTCTTGTCCTGAAGATAAAGACTTGCGCAGTAGTATTCATTATAAGTACCAACACCCTTTAATATGCAGCTTGTAACTATAGCAGGCTTAAGAAGTGGGAACAGTACCTTATAGAAAATAGTAAAGTAGCTTGCACCATCTATGATCGCAGACTCATCAAGTGAGTAATCTATATTTTCAAAGAACTGAATATAGATGTAGATCGATATAATATCAGTTCCGCACATCATGATTATGTATCCGATAAGTGAATTGATGAATCCAAGCTTGTACATGATCTCATATACTGCGATCTGCATTGCAACTCCTGGAAGCTGGGATGCAAAGAGGAAAAGTGCTCTTATAATAGTGTTACCAAAGAACTTGAATCTGTTGAGCACATATGCAAGCTGTGTTCCTATCATTACTGAGAAAAAAAGTACACATACAAGAATGATCGTCGAGTTTATAAAAGCTCTGCCCATTCCGGCTTTCTGAAATGCCTGAACGAAATTGTCAAAATTAAGCCAGTTCTGCGGCATTGTCATTACATTAGTAGTCTGATATTCTTCATCAGTTTTGAAAGCTGTAATAAAGCAGGATACAACAGGTAATACAGCCATAAAAGAAAAGAATACCAATGACAGATATTTTAAAAAGACAAGCATCTTTCTGCCCATTTTATAAAGAATGTTCATTTATTGTCCTCCCGCCTTTGCAAGTCTTTCATGTCTCTTTCTGCTTCTTGCAATAGCCTTCTCTCTTCTTACTGCTGCCCTCGGATCCTCATCCTCAGCATTCCTGAATACATATTTAAAGAAGAGCTTCTGAAGTATAGTCACTATGAAGATAATGGCAAGAAGTACGATAGCCATTGCAGATGCAAGACCAACTTTTTGCTGGGTATGAGCAATCTGATGCATTACGATAAAGTATGTACCAGTTCCATTTGCACCATCTGTTATAACAAAAGGTGGTTCGAAAGCACTAAGAGAACCTGTAATGGAAAGGATAACGTTAAGTGTGATAATAGTCTTTATGCTAGGCATAATAATGTATTTGAACTGCTGAAATCTGTTAGCTCCATCAAGCATTGCCGCTTCGTAAAGCTCTGAATCAACAGACATGATCGCACCGATAAACAGGACCATATTCTGACCAAAATATCTCCATACCGAGGTTCCTACAAGAGAGAAGTTATTAATGCTCTGGTCTTTGAGCCAGTATGGGAGATTGTCCAGCTGGAATCCGCACCACTGAAGGACTGTATCAAATACAAATCCTCTTGTGTAGAAAAATTTAAAGATAAAACCTATAGCAATACCATTGATAAGGAAAGGAAAGAACATAAAGCCTTTGAATAAGGCGCCGCCCTTAACTTTAAAACTTAGTATTGTAGCAAGATATAGGGCAAGTGCAAGCTGCACCACAGATCCAAGCATATAGTAAAGACTCAGCTTAAGGGCTCCAAAGCAGTCATCTCTCTGGAAGACCTTGATATAATTCTTTAAGCCAACAAACTTGCGGGCTCCTACATACTTCATGTTATAAAAACTAAAGCCAAACATTTTGCCAAAAGGCAGATATGTAAAAACAAACAGAAGAAGAAGGGGAACAACCATAAAAGCGAACATAACAATTACCTGTTGTCCATCCCTACTATTTAGCCATTGCTTGAAAGTTCTCTTTTTTTTCATATTTAACCTCTTTAAATAATAAAGCTGGGAAGAATTCCCTTCTCCCCAGCTTTGAAGAAAGATTATCATATCAATATAATACTTCTATGCCAAGTTCTTCCTGAGCATCCTGCCACTTCTGATTCCAGTCAGCCATGATATCATCAAAGCTTTCTGAACCTGTAGCACCTGCCTCTACAATACGCTGTACCTTATCATTACCACCTGCGTTTATAGAAAGCTCTGACTCAGAGTTCATATCGTTAAGATATGTCTCTTCTCCTGAAAGAGCCGGCTGGTCTGAAAGTACTTCGCAGCCTTCAAATGCTGAATACATTTCAGGATTCTCGCCGCCCTTAACTACTGTGTAACCGCCTTCGTTGAAGCACCATCCGGACTCTTCAACCATCCACTTAACAAATACAAGTGATGCAAGCTTGTTCTCATCAGATGAATTAACGTTGATAGCATAGTTGTAATCTCCACCTGCACTTACATACTGTGTTCCGTTAACTGTGATAGGGAATGGCATGTATCCGATATCTTCAGGCTTATCTCCTGCTTCCTGCATCTGAGCATATGCCCATGAGCCAAGTACCATTGTTCCGATCTCGCCTCTGTTGAGCATACCCTTGCAGCCTTCCCAGTCTGTTGTTGTATAGTCATCTTCGATAAGGCCATTAGCACATGCATCATATAAGATCTTGTAAACATTGTATGCGCCTGTTCCATCACCGGGATCTGAGAATGGCTCAGCTGTATGAACAAGTTTCTGATTTACATATGTATCATCACCATTAGAAACAGCTCCTACATAAGCATCCCATGCACCCATTGTCCAGCCTGCTGCATAGTTGGTGTAAAGCGGAATTGCATCTGTATTATCTTTTATAAGCTGAAGATCTGCTACAAATTCATCGGGAGTTGTTGGAAGCTCTGTGATTCCTGCCTGTTCAAATACGCTCTTGTTGTAAAGAAGGCCCTGTGCATTGGCCATATATGGAATACCATAGCAGCTTCCGCCATATTCCCAGGCATCTACAAAGTTAAGTTCCTGTGAAAGATTATCAAGTGTATCAAGTGGCATGAAATATGTTGAAAGATCAGTCTTATCAACTGCAGGGATGAACATGATATCGCCCCAGTCTCCTGTTGAAAGACGAAGGAGTGCATCTTCAGCATAATCTGTAACAGCTTCTGTAGTAACTGTTATGTTGGGGAATTTCTCGTTAAATGCAGCGATCATGGAATCCATAGTTCCGTCTTCCTGACGGTCAGTCTTATGATGAAGGAACTTAATTGAAGCAGTAAGCTCTGTATAATCATCAAGATTGAGTGCTGTATATGAAAGCTCACTTGCTTCACCGGCATCAGCACCATCAGAAGTTGTATCAGTTTCTGTAACTGCATCTGTAGCAGAACCTGTTGCGTCGCTTTCTGAACCTGTGGTATTGTCAGCAGCAGACGAGCATCCCATCAAAGAAGCTGTCATTGCTGAAACTGTTAACAATGCCAATAATCTTTTTCTATTCATAATATCCTCCTTAAAAAATATATAGTTTTTAGCTAATTAATATTTTATTCTTTTATTTTTATTAGTCAATAATTTAGCTTAAATATTAGCTCATTTCGCCTTAATAAACAAAAAGAGCAACTTGTTTTTGGAGAATTTTTTCTCCTTGCAAGTTGCTCTAGTTTCCATTAAGTGCCTGTTTATAAGGCTTTAATCGCATTTTGTAATTATTTTCGGTTTTTTAGCTAATAAATTTTGTTAGCCTGCTAAATTTACTTTCTTTTAGCTAATTTCTTTACACTTTCTCTTTCTATCAGATATCCTTCTACAATGCTTAGGCCTCTTCTGTACTTCTCACCTTTTAAGGCATGATTGATTCTTTTAAGTGTCCTTTTGACCATCTCATCCATATCAACTTTATAAGTTGTTATTCCTATTGGTGCTCCGTC
>NZ_JAILQF010000085.1 GCF_024699075.1 Butyrivibrio sp. | reverse complement strand
CCCCTAAAGCTATATTTTTAGACAGCAAAAAAGACAGCTTTAGGGGTTGCTGTCTTTTTTAGAGAAGGTATTTCTTTCTTATGGGGTATAGCAAAAAACTATATAATATTGGGGGGTTACGAGTATTATAATAGCATCCGTCCTATTTACTCTCAATAAACAGGTTCAACAAAATTACCAAATACATGTGCCAGTTTTTGGTGATTTTTTCAGAGATTTTTTGTAAGAGCTTACAGTTCTTGTAAAATTCACCAATGAGCAAAAAAATTCTCCCAAAAACTGTATTTCTACAGATTTGGGAGAATTTAGTTTCCACTTTAAATGATATGATCAAAAACTTTTTAGGTAAGTGAGAAATCAGGCTCAGCTAAATTCATCGAATCATTTCTGTTAAAAAGCGCTTCGAATTCTTCTCTTCCAATCTTCTCTTTTTCTATAAGAAGGTTAGCTGACTTATGAAGTACGTCCTGATTGTCCATAATGATCTGCTTTGCCTTACTATAGCAATCATCAATGATTGACTTAACTTCTCTGTCAATCTCACCGCTCATAAGCTCTGAATGGCTCTTTCTATGACCTATATCGTATCCGATAAATACATCATCTTCATTATCATCATAATTGATAACACCGATGCTTGATGACATACCATACTTAGTCACCATATTTCTTGCCATGTTAGTAGCCTTCTGGATATCATTGGAAGCTCCTGTTGTGATATCACCAAAGATTATCTCTTCAGCAATACGTCCTCCAAGGTCAACCATGATCTCTTCAAGCATCTTGGTCTTTGTAAGGAACATCTCATCCTTTTCAGGAAGCGGCATTGTATAACCCGCAGCGCCTGCTCCTGTAGGAATAACAGATATTGTATATACAGGACCTACATGAGGAAGCACATGGAAGAGTATTGCATGACCGGATTCGTGGTAAGCAGTGATCTTCTTCTCCTCAGGAGAAATAAGATGACTCTTCTTCTCTGTTCCTATGCCAACCTGTACAAATGCCTTCTTGATATCATCCTGAAGAATGTAAGGACGCTTATCCATAGCAGCATTGATCGCAGCTTCATTGAGAAGATTCTCAAGATCTGCACCTGTAAAACCTGCTGTAGTCTGAGCTATCTGACTAAGATCAACATCATCTCCAAGAGGTTTGTTCTTGGCATGAACATTAAGAATCTCTTCGCGGCCTCTGATATCAGGGCGTCCAACTGTTATCTTTCTGTCAAAACGTCCCGGACGAAGTATAGCAGGATCAAGAATATCTACACGGTTGGTTGCTGCCATAACGATGATACCTTCGTTGACACCAAAACCATCCATCTCTACAAGGAGCTGGTTAAGAGTCTGCTCACGTTCATCATGGCCGCCTCCCATACCTGTTCCTCTACGTCTTGCTACTGCATCTATCTCATCGATAAATATAATACAAGGGCTGTTCTTCTTGGCTTCTTCAAAAAGGTCACGTACACGGGATGCACCGACACCTACAAACATCTCTACGAAATCAGAACCTGATATAGAGAAGAAAGGAACACCGGCTTCACCTGCAACAGCTCTTGCAAGAAGTGTCTTACCAGTACCTGGAGCACCTTCAAGAAGTACACCCTTAGGGATACGGGCTCCGACTTTAGTGAACTGGTCAGGGTTTTTCAAAAACTCTATGATCTCAGCAAGCTGCTCTTTTTCTTCCTGGAGACCAGCTACATCATCGAGCTTGACCTTATTGTCATCACCAACAGTCATTCTGGCTCTGCTTCTTCCAAAGTTGAGCATTCTGTTATTGGTAGAACTTCCTGATGCCTGTGATCCGTTCATCATAGACAAGAACATTACAAATATGATCACTACGACAAGTATAGGAAGTGCCCAGTTAAAAAGCCAGCTGTCATCTGATACATCTCTGACTTCTGCGTCGATGCCATATTCCATCAACAGTTTTCTAACCTCTGTAACATTGGTTACATACAAGGTCTCGGTATTCTTATCACCATCGTTGAATTCGATGTTTACAGCACCTGTTGCATTTTCTCCATTAGGAAGGATTACAGCACTCTTTATGTTCTCATTTTCAAGATCAGCTGTGAGTTTTCCAATGGTATATGCCTGTGAGTCAGCCGTACGATTGCTGTCGCCGAAAAACTCAAGGACAACCAACAACAGGAGCAGTACTATGATAAATCCGAAGATCGTTCCAAAACTTCTTCTGCGATTTTCCACCACTTCCTCCTTTATCTATCATCCGCTTTTTGCGGGAATGAACTATAAAACGGGTATTATATGATCTGATCACCAAAGATCAATCAAACTCAACAACTCCAATGTAAGGAAGATTACGATATCTCTGATCATAATCAAGGCCATAACCTACTACGAACTCATCAGGGATCACAAATCCTGTATAGTCAACCTTGACATCTGTAACACGACGATCAGGCTTATCAAGAAGTGTTGTAAGCTTAATGCTTGATGGACCTCTGTCTCCAAGCATCTTGATAAGATAGCTGAGAGTACGTCCTGAATCAACGATATCTTCTACAATGATAACATCCTTATCCTTAAGAGGCTCATCAAGATCCTTAACAATCTTGACTACTCCGCTTGACTTTGTTGATGAACCATAACTTGATGCGCTCATGAAATCAAGAGTTACCGGAACTGTAATACGCTTAGCAAGCTCTGTCATATAAAAGCTTCCGCCTTTAAGTACACATATAAGATGTACTGTCTTACCTGCATAATCTTTACTGATCTGTTCACCTATTTCTCTGATCCTTTTATCAACTTCCTCTTCAGTGAACATTACTCTAACTCTTTCTGCCATTAGTGTTACTACCTCATTCCTTTTAAATTTACTTATAACGCATCTATTTCAAGGATGTGTCTAGTGCTTTCCGAAATCTCATACGCACAACTTGTGCGGTATCCAACTACCCACATAATACTATCTCCATCTGCCATGAGTATTACGCTGTCTCTGGTTTTTTCGGGGATTTTAACATCTGTCATGAACTTCTTAAGGCTCTTTTTATGGCCTTTTCTGTCTACAACGATATTATCGCCCGATTTACGAAAGCGAAAAATCGGGCACGATAGTATTTTATCATAATCGAACCATTTAGTATACGGTATGCGAGGAACCTTTGTAAGGAAATCTTCTATTTTTCCATCGGGTATTTCGATCATACGTACTCGAAAATCTGTTCCGTTATAGGAAAAAGAGAGCGTGTCTGTACCTTCTTTTAATTCAAGTACATATTCGAAGGACGCATCACTTTTTTCTGTATCATCATTATTTATAGCACTCTTAGTTATATTACTATTCTTTGCAGCAGGAGCCTTATCCTTACTATCAGACTTGGATATAATAAGCTCATCATATTGTCTTAAAGCCCTTAGCCCATATGGTAGATGAAGCTCTTCACTTCCGTTTTTATTCATGCACATTCTGTCGATTGCTTCAATATGGGCCTGGGTTATATCTTTTCTTTGGGCAGTGACAAGATTTAAAAGCTCCATGATTATATACTTACGGATAATATATGGGCGATCGCGATAATCAACAAGATCAATAGAAGGCTCCTTACTCATGCTCTCAAGATTAGTTCCTTTATCATCAAGCCATTTTCTTGCCTGCATCTCCATATATTCCTGCGCATATGACAGCTCTGCTGCCGCACTGCTTATATGGCTAAGCGTCTCTTTATTGATCTCTTGGATCATATAGGGAAGAATATGATGTCTTATCCTGTTTCTTGTATGCTCATCTTCAAGATTGGTTGCATCTGTCTTAAAGCTGATATTATTTTGGGAAAGATAGGCCTCAATATCATCTCTGCTCGTCATAAGAAGAGGTCTTATGATCCTGTCTCTTACGGATCTTATTCCGGAAAGGCCTCTAAGTCCGCTTCCTCTTGCAAGGTTCATTATAAAAGTCTCTGCCTGGTCGTTCATATTGTGGGCAACCGCAAGTTTACAGGCCCCGATCTCATCCATCTTTTTATAAAAAAGGTCGTATCTTGCATATCTTCCGGCCTCTTCTTCGCCCATAGATAATTCTTTGGCCATACCGGGGATATCTACTTCTTCTATATAGCAGGGCACACGAAAGCGTTTGCATAAAAGTCTTACATATTCAGCATCTTCTGATGCTTCAAGCCTTATCCCATGATTGACATGGAGAACTGAGAGCTTGAAATGAAGCTCATTCATAAGTGAATGCAGCAAAATAAAAAGGCATACCGAATCAGCCCCGCCGGAAACTCCGGCAAGGATGTGGTCGCCAGCCTCTATCATATTCTCTTTCCTTATGTACTCAAGAACTTTATCTCTTAAATTCATATCGCTTATTCACTATCCCTTAACGTAAACAGTGCAAACTCCCGAAAACCCAGAAGTTTGCACCCCTAATTAGATTCTTTTTCAAAAATAATCTCACCGGGATATACTAATCCCAGTTTCTGTCTTGCTACATCTTCTATATATTTACGCGTCTGCGTCTCTTTTACGAACTCGTCGATCTCGGTGCTTCTTTGCTCCTCTTTTGCCATCTCACTCTGAAGCTGTTCTATCCTGGTTTCGTTCTCACGAACCTGCCTCAGTAAGTCTATACTCCTGACTGACACTACAAAAGTAAGTAACAGCACCACAATCGCTGCAAGGATTATACCAAAACGGTTCTCCCTGCGTCTTGTTCTATATTTTGCCTTCATATAGAACTCCTCTCTGCGGTCTGGATTATATTCTGAACAACATGGTAAAGATCAACTTCTCAAAATAATGCAGATTACTAGCTACATTAATATTACCACCTAAGGAGTTTCGGCGCAACGACGTTTTATTATCAATATTAAATATATTCAAAGAAAATATCAGGCGTAAACGCTTATAATACAAGCATTTACAGCTATGTCATCTAAATATATTTGTATAATTCTCCTGCATTTTCCTTATGTACAGTCTCCTGAACATCGAGTACTTCTACACTTACGTCCTTGTTACCAAACTGTATCGTGATATGATCTCCAACCTTAACTTCTGTTCCTGCCTTGGCAGGTCTTCCATTTATCTGTACGCGGCCTGCATCACAGGCATCATTGGCAACACTTCTTCTCTTTATAAGGCGTGATACCTTTAAATATTTATCAAGTCTCATATTCTAACCCCTGTCCCCAAACAAAAAGGTTTGGGCTTTACAAAAGCCTGCAGAGATCTATCTCCGCAGGCCCTCAACTCGCAACTTAACACTTGTAGCTGATTTATTAGAATGATAAAGATTCTAATATGAAATATTCTGTGATGAATTATTTCTTGTTTACAGCGTCCTTAAGTGCCTTACCAGCCTTGAACTTAGGAGCAACTGATGCTGCGATCTTCATTGTAGCACCTGTCTGAGGGTTTCTGCCCTGTCTTGCTGCTCTCTTAGCAACTTCGAATGTACCGAAGCCAACAAGCTGAACCTTACCCTTTTTCTTAAGCTCTGCTGTTACTGTGTCTGTGAAAGCCTTAAGAGCCTTCTCAGCATCCTTCTTTGATAATCCTGCATCTTCTGCAATTGCTGCTACTAATTCTGTCTTGTTCATTAGGAAAATCCTCCTGTAGTTTATATGCGCCAGTACAGCGCTTCTTGCTACCAGCTTAGCGTGGTATATATTTACTTATATACGTTTTCACAAAAGCTGTCAAGGAAAATCCTTATTTTAAGCCTTTTTTTAGACTTTTTGTTCCAATTTACTCCTAGTTTACTGCGTTTTGGGAGCCCATGCTTTACGTTATTAAGTTAATATCTGCACTTGAAAGATTTGGGGCATTCTAAATCTGTAGTTGTTTATGTATCTGTTGACATCTATAAGTCCGTACTTGTCTACGTATCCGTTGTCGTTTCTGTATCAGTAGTAGTCTGTGTATCAGTTGTTGTCTGTGTATCAGTTGTTGTCTGCGTATCAGTATTAGTCTCCGAATCCGTAGTCGTTTCGCTATCCGTAGTCGTTCCGCTATCCGTAGTTGTATCCGAATCTGTTGTAGTATCTGTATCAGTAGTAGTTGTATCCGATTCCTGGCTGTCACTACTTTCAGTTGTTCCTCCTGTATTAGAAGCATCTGAACCAGAAGTACTATCTGTTGATGAATCTGACGTACTTTGATCACTTGTACTATCTGATGAAGATGATGAAGATGATGATGCATCTGATGAGCTGTCAGAACTACTTGATGAAGCATCTCCCGAGCTGTCTGTAGAAGCACTGCTAGCGCTATCTGATGACTTACTGGTTCCGGAATCTGACTCGTCACTTTCCTCTTTTTCCTGCCTATCAGCATAATAATGAGAGTCTACGCCATCATAGTTTCCTACACTTATTTCTTCTTCAATCGTCTTATAACCATCAAGAACCAGCTTTATAGTAGAGAGCTCATCGCGGAATTCATCAGGAACTATCTGGGTTGTTACAGGGATTTCATCCTCAATAATCCCTATAGATTCATCATCTATAAATACCTCTGTTCCATCAAGTGCATATATATCAACATACCTTTCAAGGGCAGGAAATTCATATACCTTGTCCTTTTTGTTGCCATCCACATATACCGAATAGCTCTTTGTAGCATAGCCGTCTCTTGTAAGAGTTATGGTTTGACTTCCCTTAACCTTGTCAAATGAGCATGGCACTGTTCCTATCTCTTCGCCGTCCACATAAAGCGTCGCTCCAACAGGATCGTCTACATATATGGCATATCCATCTATAGTTGTTCCATCTGCAACCTCTGTACTTGCCGTACTTGCAGCAGATGACGGGTCGACTTTGAGTTCTTCGAAGGAATACTCTTTATCTTTTTTCTCAGAATCAATACTAATAGTATAGTCCTTAGTAAGATAGCCTTCCTTCTTAAGCCTTATTACATGGCTTCCTGTTACCTTGGTAAAAGAACAAGGTGTAATTCCAATGTATGTTCCGTCCGTATTATTGGTCTTGTCAGGATCAAGATATACTTCTACGCCTTTAGGTGCTGTGATCCTTACATAGTATCCGCTTATAAGTGTTCCATCCTTGACAGAAGCAGCTGTCGTAGCGGAAGTAGAAGTCTTGGTAGTCTTGGTCTTGGACTTACCTGTAGAGCTGTTATCATTATTGTTAGAATCTTTACTGGTATCACTTGTTGATGATTTGGTACTTGATGAATCAGCTACCGAAGTTGCTGTTGTACTACTGTCTTCTTCCTCTTCATAATCTTCATCAACTGGAAGCGTTATCTCAACTTCTGCCTTGGAGGATCCAACATGCAGATATTCAGAGCATGGAAGATATCCTTCTGCAGTTGCTTCAAGTTTATGTGTTCCGTAGGTAAGCTCTATAGGCCATGCTGTATTTATCTCATTACCATCTACATATACTTTGGCATCTTCAGGAGTAACTTTAAAAGTTACAAGACCTATATCATATTCAATCTCTATCTGACTCGTATCAACTATAGTTTCCATATCGCGGTCAACGGTTATTGTCGTCTCATAATCAAGTCCAGTACCTGTAAGATAAAGCTTATAGGTTCCTTCCGGAACACTTACAAGCATTCCGTCTGTAACGCGGTATATATTTCTTTCACCAATTTCAAGATAGGCTCCTGAAATATCTTCATCTCCGACCATACTGGATGAAAGTGATACATATCCATGTCCCTGCTCAACTTCTACGCAGTATATTTCTGTTCCTACTCCTGTAACCTTTATGCTATCGCCCTGAAGGACATCTGCTATTCTTCCTGCTCTTCCGTTTATAAGCACAAGAGTCTTATCAGTTATATGATAGTAGCTATTGCCTATCTGAGCAGTCTCATTACCGACCTGAAGGTCATAGCCGTAGGACTTTTCTATGCTAAAAGCATCACTACTGATATCAAGGCTGTTAAGATGCCTTGATCCTGATAAAAAGGTGATATCAGCAACTTCCCCATCTTCCAGGAGGCTGGCTGATAATGCCCTGCCATATTCACTGTATATTAAAGTGGTATTGTCATAAGAAAGAGTGTAATCACGTCCCGTATCATGATTACGAAAAGTAATACTCTTATTGTCCGTATCTACAGATTTTATGATCGCACGGTCAGATGAATCATATTTTCCTACAAGAGAAACTGTAGAAACGCTCTGTCCATAAGAAAAACTTGGCACAAATAATAGCGCCACAATAAATGAAATAACAATCGAGAAAGATTTTCTGAAAAAATTACGCATATCCATCTCCCCTTTTTGGAATAACCCTTTATCAATCAGCATATATCTAAAAAGCAGGCATCTAATGTCCCTATATGATGCCGGACCAAAGGCATATAAATCAAGCCTTTTAGTCCTATTATCATATCGGCATTTTTAACTGGTTTCATAAGGCTTTTAAGCCCTTTTTGCGTATATAATGTTCAGTAAATTTTAGTGATTTAATATCTCGTTATATTTTAATCCTGCAGATTATTTTTATAATTTGCAAGATGTTTTATAAGATACTCCTTGTCGTTATGTGAAGGAGTCTTAATAACATCCATAAGCATGTTATTTAGGATAAGGCCTATCTCTTTGCCGGGACCAACTCCCAGTTCCAAAAGGTCTTTGCCTCCAACTGCCAGCTCTTTAAGTGACAGGCAGTCTTTCCTTTCAAGTATCTCATGTCCTATATCTGCAAGGCGCTCGAGCCTCTTTTGCTTTTCTTCGCGCTTAAAAGCGCTCTGCGCAAGCATATCAGCTCTTTTGACCTTCAGAAGATCCTCGAAATTTGAAGGACCAACATGGTAAAGAGTCTTTCTGACATTGAACTCATTCGGTTCATCCTTCATGAAGATATCATGGCATCTTACGAGATTGCACACGCTGTCCGTTGTTGCATTATCGAACTTGAGCCTTCTCATAATACCTCTTGCCATAATTGAGCCTTCCAGGGCATGGCCCTTAAAGTGATCGCCATGTTCATCGCTTGTCTTACACCTGGGCTTGCCTATGTCATGAAGTATCATAGTGATTCGAAGCACCTTGTCTGAAGGAACCTCCATAGCTGCTCTTATCATATGTTCACCAACACTGTAGCAGTGATGCACAGTATTTTGCTCGCATTCCATACATTCATCAAACTCTGGCAAAAAAACTTTAGTAATACCAAGTTCATATGCATCCCTTATAACCTCCGGATGCATTGAAGTCATCATCTTGATAAACTCTGTCTGTATTCGCTCAGCGCTAATTTTAGAAAGGGTTGGAGCAAGCTCTTTGGCAGCCTTGGCCGTTTCAGGATCTATTGTATATCCAAGCTGGCCTGAAAATCTCACTGCCCTAAGTATACGAAGGGCATCCTCTTCAAATCTTTTTGAAGGATCTCCAACACATCTTATTATCTTATTTTCAAGGTCTTTAATTCCATTAAAT
The DNA here is from genome assembly GCF_024699075.1 of Butyrivibrio sp. The sequence continues at coordinate 8,872 of NZ_JAILQF010000085.1, read as the reverse complement.
TCATCAACAAGGCCTTCCTTATCATTGTAGGCCATTGCATTAATTGTAAAATCACGCCTTTTAAGATCTTCTATAAGATTTCTTGTAAATGTTACTTCCTTGGGATGTCTGTGATCTTCATAGACACCGTCAAGTCTGTATGTAGTAACTTCAAAGCCTTCCTTACCTTTCATGATGGTAACTGTACCATGCTTTATGCCTGTATCAATAGTCCTTCTGAAAAGCTTCTTGACCTCCATGGGAAGAGCACTAGTAGTTATGTCCCAGTCGCCTGGAGTTCGTCCAAGTATACTGTCACGAACACATCCGCCTACAATATAGGCTTCATATCCGGCTTCGTGAAGTGTATTTAATATTTCTGCTGCCTCTTTGGGCATATCAATTTTTATATCTTTAATAAACATTTTGATCTCATTTCTATACTGCAAAAGGGATGATAATGGTTTGATCCATCTTAGCAAAATACTGCTATTTAAATGTTTAATCTGTATAAACATTACCCTATAGGCTTATTTTAACACAATTAAATAAGGGGCGTCACACATATGTGATGCCCCAAAATCACTAACTATTAATATGCTCTTCCCCAGTAAACCATCTTGGTTGCAGGCTTACCACAGATAACGCACTTATCTGAGATATTCTCCTGCTCAAAAGGAATACAACGGCTTGTTACATTGTAATCTTCCTTGATCTTGTCTTCGCACTCGCGGCATCCGCACCACATAGCTTTAACAAAACCTTTAGTCTCTTTGAAGTTTTCTGCAAACTCTTCTTTGTTGTGAGCTGCATATGTATGAGCTTCAAGATGAGCCTTTGCACGATTGTACATATCCTTCTGGATAGTATCAAGAAGTTCTCCAACCTTTGAAGCAACTTCGTCTATAGCACACTCGATCTTTTCTCTTGTATCACGTCTTACAAGAACGCACTTACCAGCTTCCATATCCTTAGGTCCAATCTCAACACGGATCGGAATACCATGCATTTCCTGTTCAGCGAACTTGAATCCCGGGCTTCTGTCTGTAACATCAATTGATGCTCTGAAGTCATTAAGGCTTTCATATATCTTCTGAGCACAGTCAAGAACACCTTCCTTCTTCTGCTGGATAGGAATTACAACTACCTGAGTAGGAGCAATCTTAGGAGGCATTACAAGGCCCTCATTATCACCGTGAACCATGATCATAGCACCGATTACACGAGTTGTAAGCCCCCATGATGTCTGGAATACATGATGAAGCTTGTTGTCTTTACCTGCATACTGAATCTCAAATGCCTTAGCAAATCCGTCACCAAAGTTATGTGATGTAGCAGACTGAAGTGCACGGCAGTCATGCATAAGAGCTTCTACTGTATATGTATGCTCGGCACCTGCAAACTTCTCTTTCTCAGTCTTCTGTCCCTTGATAACAGGGATAGCCATATCATTTTCAAGGAAATCAGCATATACATTGAGCATCTGAACTGTACGCTCTTCAGCTTCTTCAAGTGTAGCATGAGCTGTGTGGCCTTCCTGCCATAAGAACTCACGTGAACGAAGGAAAGGTCTTGTCTCCTTCTCCCATCTTACTACTGAACACCACTGGTTAAGAACCTGTGGAAGATCCTTGTAAGAGTGGATCTCACCCTTATAATAATCACAGAAAAGTGTCTCTGAAGTAGGACGTACACAGAAACGCTCTGAAAGTGGTTCAAGTCCTCCATGTGTTACCCATGCAACTTCAGGAGCAAAGCCTTCTACATGGTCCTTTTCTTTCTGAAGAAGTGATTCAGGAATGAACATCGGAAGATATGCATTCTTAACTCCTGTTGCCTTGAATCTTGCATCAAGGTGCTTCTGAATAAGCTCCCAGATAGCATAGCCTTCAGGTTTGATAACCATAAAGCCCTTAATGTTTGAATAGCTGATAAGACCGGCCTTGATTACAACGTCGGTATACCACTGTGTGAAATCCTCATCCATGGATGTGATCTCAGATACCATTTTCTTCTTTTCGTTTGCCATTTCTTTCTCCTTATTCGTACCCAGGACCAGGTTCTTATCCATTAATTTATTATCATTAATTCAAAAAACCTTCGGTCCATGTTTAATTAAAAACAGGGACCAAAGGTTATAAATTCATCTTCGGCGGTACCACCCTATTTAAATCTGCAGGTATATAGCAGATTTCTCTCAACTATCCCTTAACGCGGGAAACGCTATGCTTATTTTCAATGAATTATCCGGAAAAATAAAAACATAAGGATACTTTTCATTAACTTTCACATAGAACTCCAAGGCAGGTTCACGGACATCTCTGTGAAGACTTCGCACCAGATAAGTCTTCTCTCTGGGACAGGATAGTTCCATTACTATTCCTCTTCAACGTTACGATTGATTTTAATCAATTCGGGATTTATTGTCAATAGTGCCTAGAAATACATCCATGTATTTCTAAACAGGCACCAGATACATCCTGTATCCGGGTATCTAGAAATAATCCATGTATTTCTAAAACAGGTATGAGATACATCCTGTATCCGGGCACCTAGAAATACATCCCACCATTATGCTTTTGAAGCCTCGATGAGCTTATCCTTGAGCTGGGATTCGATCTCTCCAAGCTCTGCTTCTGCAGCTCTTCTCTTCTCCTTACCATCCTTCTGAATAGCAAGAACTTCATCAATTGTGCTGATGAGAGTCTCATTAGTATGACGAAGTGTCTCCATATCTATGATGCCTCTCTCTGATTCCTTGGCTGTAGCGATAGTAGCCTGTTTAAGCTTATCAGCATTCTTCTTAAGAAGAGTATTGGTCATGTCGTTAACTTCGCGCTCTGCCTTGGCAGCCTGATTAGCATGCTCAACACCTATAGCTATTACCATCTGATTCTTCCAGAGAGGAATAGTATTAACTATTGTTGACTGGATCTTCTCAGCCATTATTGTATCTGAAGACTGAACCATTCTGATCTGAGGTCCTGTCTGCATAGCAATAGTACGTGTAAGCTCAAGGTCATAGATCTTCTTTTCAAATCTGTCGCAAAGATTTGCAAGATCCTTAGCCTTTTCAGCATCTTCCTGAAGGCCGGATTCCTGAGCCTTCTTCTGAAGCTGTGCCAGGTCATTAGCTCTTACTTCTTCAAGTTTCTTCTTACCAGCCTGAATGTACATGGTAAGTTCCTTGAAGTAATTAAGGTTAAGTGCATACATCTGATCAAGTAAAGCCACATCCTTCATAAGTGTTACCTGATGCTGCTCAAGCTTTGATGTGATAGCATTTACATTGGTCTCTACTGTTGAATATTTAGCCTTTATCGCATTTACTCTATTGGCGCTCTTTTTGAAAAAAGACATAAAGCCTTTTTCCTCTTCATCTACGTCAAAATCCTTGAGTTCTGTAACAAGGCCTGAAAGCATGTCACCAACTTCTCCCATATCCTTGGTCCTTACATTATCAATAGCCTTCTGAGAGAAATCTGCAAGCTTCTTCTGTGTACCAACACCATAGTTCATAACAGCCTGTGAATTAGTAATATCGATCTGACTTACGAATTCATCAACCTGTTTCTGCTCTTCAGGTGAAAGCTGAATATCTGCTTCAAACTTTCTGGTACTTTCTTCCTTACTTTCAGGAGCTGCTGCAGTTGCAGTAGCAGTTGCTGCTGCCTGAGGCTGCGGATCCCCAAATGATAATGTTGGTGCTGACGGTGCTGAACTTAATCCTGAAAACTGATCTTCCATATTTTCCTCCAATACTAAAAACTGTTTTTCAATTACTTGGTCCATTTGAAGCTGCCATAGTCTGGCCTTGCATAAGTCCGTCCTGTGACATCATAGTCTCCATTACAGAAATATCAGATGCGATATCCCAAGCCTGCTCTTCGAACAGGTCATCAAAAAGCTTCTCAAAAGCTGTATTTATAGTATTAAGCGCATCAGAAATCTGCTTCTTGGTGTCCTTAATATTATCTCCAACTTCAGGCTGTGCATCAAGCTGTACATAAGCATTCAACAATTTCTCTGTAGTAGGAAGATAATAATTCATGAACTTACGAAGATCCTGCGCCTTCTCAGGGTGCTGACCTACATGTTCGAATATCTTCTTCATTATATTCTCAAGTGAATAGAGCTTATCTGACATATGATCCTCATCATTATCCGGGATCATGTCATTGATCTTTCTGACTTTTACAAGGTACTCATTTCCTTCATCTATAACCTTCTGAGAATCAGAAGTTACATTCATTCCTTCTGTATCAACCTGACTTGATTTATTATAATTTTCCTGCTCACGCTGACTTGTCACAAATTTCTTATATTCTTCAAAAGCTCTCTCTGAAAGAATAAGAGTAGACTCTGTATCATCAAACATGGCGCCAAGGAGCATACCATTTGAGATCATCTTCTTAAGAGTCTTTTTAAGCTCATCTTCCGGAATCTGAACAAGATTTGAAAAATCTTTTATGGAAATATATTCCTGGTCACCCAGAGCTTTTTTGAAGATATAAAACTTTTTGGTAAGATTCTTCTTATCATGAGCTCTCTTCCAGGCAAATCCGGATATAGCTGTAAGAACCGAAAATACCATAACTGCTGCTATAGCAGAGCCTGTTACATCAATGGACAAAGACGGCAGCATTATAATATCAAAAATCCCAAAAAATATTGTGAAAAAACCTGATATAAAACTGGAAAACACACCTGTAAGCTTTCCAACATGCGCCTTTTGAAATACGCTTATCTTCTTCTTATTAAGTATATATTGTTCTGTCATGTTAGTTCCTGAGTTTCTTGTTGCCGCAGAACTTGATGACATGAATGAATTGTAAACCTTATTATTAATTGAATGCTCCCTTACTTTTCTTGTTGCATCAGTAAAGGAAGCAGACAGATCCATACTCAGATTGCTGAAGTCACCTGTTTCAACGGCTTTTGTAACTGAATCTGCCGCATTCATGACTCCCTGCATTATGTCGTCGCCCAGTGCCATTATTATCTCCAATCTAATACCTAAAAATACTATATGTATACCTCAACATTACATCTACTATATTATACACAAGCATTCAAGTTAAAAAAATAGAATTTTCCATAAAATAAGTGTTTTTAAAATGCAAGTTTAAGTAATTTACACAGAAACTACGCGCTTTTTGTGATTTATGGTCTGTAAAAATCATACTCTTGAAGGAAACGTAATATCTGAGCTAAAATGCTAATAGAAATAATATAAAGGAACTATTATGGAAAAAGCTTATAAACTTGAATTTACCGCAGAAGAAAATGAGGGGCTATATGTTACAAGCTGCGGCATGTCCAAAACGCAGCCCCATCACCACTTTGGACCTGCCATAAAGCCTCATCACATGATCCATTATATCTTAAGCGGCAAAGGGATTTTCAAATTAAAAGGCAAAGAATATAAGCTTGGCGAAGGGTCAGGCTTTCTTATTACGCCCGATGAACTGGCCTATTATGAAGCCGACGAAGATGATCCGTGGACATATGTATGGGTAGGATTCGGCGGAAAGATGGCTGCATCAACCGTTGAACAGCTGTCTCTTAGTGCTAAGCAGCCTATTTTCCATAATACTAATTCTGATAAAATATATTCCATAGTTCATGACATGATGGAGCACAATACTTTTAGCATAGCTGACCTTCTTGAAAGAAACGGCCAGCTCCACCTTTTCCTTTCGGTTGTTGCAGGAAGTCTCATCTCTGAAAGAGGCGAATCTGAAAGTGCCAATAACTATGTTCAAAAGGCAATTTCTTTTATCCAGGGTAACTACTATAACCCTATTAAAGTAACTGATGTTGCTGATTATGTCTGCATTAACAGGAGCTATCTGTATACTCTTTTTGAAAAGACACTTGGAGTATCACCCCAGCAGTATCTTAGCTCATACAGAATATCAAAGGCCTGCGACCTTTTAAAAGTCACAGACCTTCCAATTGAAAGTATTGCAATATCTTCAGGATACAACGATCCGCTTGTATTCACCAAAGCCTTCAGACTTGATAAAGGAATGTCGCCTTCAAACTATCGTAAAGCTCACAAAAGCGACCTGCTTGCAGGAGGCAAAGAAAACCTTAAACAGGTTGAAAAATATCTGGAAGGTAAGACCAAATAGCTTATTAACGGCTATCTTATTACCTTTTATCGGATTCATTACTTTTTTATATTCATTACTTTATAAGACTCATTACTTTTTAAGATTCGTTACCAGCTCCAGCTTGATTATCAGCTCCAGCCTCATTGCCATTTTCAGCTTCTTTGATCATGGCTTTTCTTGCTTCCTTTTCCATCTTGTTGCGGATCCTTAGTTCAAGGAAGAACTTCTTGAGTATAGCTGTGCACTCTTCTTCCATAACATCGCGGACAACCTCGCACTGATGATTAAAATCCGGATTTTCAAGGATGTTGAGAATAGTTCCTCCGCATCCTGATTTCTGACTTCTGCTTCCTATTACAACCTTAGGAATCCTGGCCTGAACTATAGCGCCTGCGCACATCTGGCAGGGTTCAAGCGTCACATACAGCGTGCAGTCTTCAAGGCGCCAGTCTTTAATGACCTTGCCGGCCTTCTTCATTGCGGATATCTCAGCATGACACAGTACAGACTTGTCTGTATTTCTCCTGTTATATCCCCTTCCAATGATCTCGCCGTCATATACTATAACGCAGCCTATTGGCACTTCGCCTATGGCATATGCTTTCTTGGCCTGCTTTAGAGCCTGTTTCATATAATAATTTTGTTCTTGTTCAATGTCATCAAAATATTTTTTCATAAAATTTTTTCAAATCATACTATTCTGGTAGGTTTTGTGTTATAATGTCTTCTGACTAATATATAAAATGATCAAGATAACCCATCACCTTTAGGTGGTGGGAATATCCTGATTTATGTGATGATTATATATAAGTTATACGTACTATGCAACCAAAGCAGAACACTTTTAAGGTTGCCGGTATAATGTTTAGAGTTTTATTTTACAAAAGAGGTTAATCATGAAAATTTCAACCAAAGGAAGATATGCATTAAGAGTTATGATAGATCTGGCTCTTCATGATAATGGCGAATATATTGCACTTAAAGACATCTCTGAGAGGCAGGGCATAACTGTCAAATATCTCGAACAGATCGTTACAAATCTTAATAAAGCCGGTTTTCTTCGCAGCATGCGAGGCAATAACGGAGGACACAGGCTTGCAAGAAAGCCTTATGAGTATAAGGTTGGGGACATCCTCCGCACCATGGAAGGAAGCCTTTCTCCAATAGAGTGTCTTGCTGATTCTGTGGGAGACGGAATTAACTGTCCTCGTTCAGAAGACTGTCCTACACTTGGCTTTTGGAGAGGCCTTGATAAGGTTATAAACGACTATGTAGACCGCTATACTCTTCAGGATCTTATAGACCAGGAGCAGATGATAGCTGGCGGATATGACTATTCGATCTGATATAGTCACCGAGTCTTAATACGCCTGCAATCTTCTATGGTCGTTATGTCTTAACCTATTTATAATCCGGTATAGTCGAATGCAGGGATGAAGCTACTCTTATCAGTTTCATCTCCCTGAATGAAGGCATATTCTATGCCAATATCTATCGCATGGTCAATTAATCTGTCATAGTCGCTTTCATTTACTTTCCTTGTAAGTTCAGGGAAGGCAGCACTATGCGGCATAGGAGTATACTGATTCATAAGACTTATATAGACAGAATCATCGAATCTGTCATGAAGTCTTCTTATTATCTCCATTGAATCTTCAATCTGACCTGGCAAAAGAAGATGACGAACTATTGTCCCCTTCTTCATAAGAGGACCTGTATAATCAGAATCATCAAGATTTTCATCGTTATTATCACCGCTTATAACAATATCATTGTATTCATCAGCATTAAGACTTTTAGAAACATCCTGCGCATGTGAAAGAAATGGATGAACGCCGGGATAATAGAACAAAGGCTTACCAGTCTGCCTTACCATCTCTTCAATTGCAGCTATAGCTTTGTCAAAATAATCTTCTGCCTTACTGTACTTAAGCGACAATTCGCTACTATAGTACTTGCAGTCAGGAAGATATATATCTATAAGGCCATCAAGCATTTTAAGCGTATCCACATTTTCATAGGAACTTGTATTATATACAACAGGAATCTTAAGGCCTTTATTTTTAGCACTTTCAAGTGCTTCTACAATACCAGGCACAAAATGTGTCGGCGTTACAAGATTGATATTAGCAGCTTTCTTGTCCTGAAGTTCTAGAAATATATCAGATAGTCTTTCAACCGTAATCTCTTTTCTGACTTCATCATGTGCAATCTCATAATTCTGGCAAAAGACGCATCCCATATTACAGCCCGAGAAGAAAACCGCTCCGGATCCACTCCTTCCTGATATGCAGGGTTCTTCCCAGAAGTGAAGGGCAGCTCTTGCCGCAGCAGGGCTTGAACTTTCTTTGCAAAATCCTTTTTCTCCATCATTTCTGTCTACCTTGCATTTCCTTGGGCACAACATGCAATTGGAATATAAATTTCTTAAATCTTCTCTCATAACTATTTATCTGTAATCCGTATTATATACATCATCAATGAATTACTGACTGCATTTTATAATCAATAAAATAACTTTCTATAAAATTCAAAAGCTTATAAAAGTTTAAACAAAGATGCAAAATGCGACTCTGTGACGGATGCACATACTCCGCATAATAACAAGGCACCTTACAACACATGAGATGAAATGCTTAGTGCTGCTTCGTTCCCGACCTGACACGTTTCGCAAAGTCCCATTGCATAAGACCCGGCTATTTACAAAATATATGCACCCTTCACAGAGCCGCAATGCTAGTAATATATCCTTTTTTCGTTTATTTGTCAATACT
>NZ_JAILQF010000023.1 GCF_024699075.1 Butyrivibrio sp. | reverse complement strand
CGTTACTTCCAGGAAGGTGCCAAGAAGCTTGTTCCTGAAGGCGTTGAAGGACGTGTTGCTTATAAGGGAATGCTTGAAGATACAGTATTCCAGCTTATCGGCGGTCTTCGTTCAGGTATGGGATATTGCGGATGCAATACTATCAAAGAGCTTCAGGAGAATGCACAGTTTGTTAAGATCACATCTGCAGCTCTTCGTGAGAGCCATCCTCATGATATACATATCACCAAGGAAGCTCCTAACTATTCAGTAGATGATAACTAATTTATATTTTGTTATATAAAGCAAGTTGACGATTTCTAAGACGAAAGGACAGATGCTATAAGGTATCTGTCCTTTCTAAGTTAAATAATATTTTGTTGGTTGTTTTCTAAAAATGACAAACGTGTTATTATAAATTAAGCTATGCATACCTATTAAGATAATGTATATGTATGGCGAAATATATTTATAGATAAGGATTGGATAACAGGAAATGGCAGAAGTAGTGAACAGTTCCGAAGAGTCAAAAGAAAATGCTCCTTCAAGGAACTTTATTGAAGCAGAAATTGACAAGGATTTAAAGGAAGGAGTCTATGATCACGTTCAGACGAGATTTCCTCCTGAACCTAATGGATTCCTGCATATAGGACATGCCAAGAGTATCATCATCAATTCCGGCATTGCTAAGGAATATGGCGGCAAGTTCAATATGAGATTTGATGATACAAATCCAACTAAAGAAAGATCCGAATTCATGGATTCTATTATAGCTGATGTTAAGTGGCTGGGAGCCGATTATGAAGATCGCCTCTTCCATGCATCAGATTATTTTGACCAGATGTATGAATGCGCAGTTAAGCTCATCAAAAAGGGTAAGGCTTATGTATCAGTTCTTACAGCAGAGCAGATGCGTGAATACAGAGGTACTCTTACAGAACCCGGTAAGAATGACCCTGACAGAGACAGAAGTGTAGAAGATAATCTTCGTATGTTTGAAGAAATGAAGAGCGGAAGCGTAGAAGATGGTGCAATGACACTTCGTGCCAAGATCGATATGTCATCACCTAACATCAATATGCGTGATCCGATCATTTATCGTGTAGCTCATATGACACATGCTCGTACAGGTGATAAATGGTGCATCTATCCTATGTATGACTATGCTCATCCTATAGAAGATGCTATCGAGGGAATTACACATTCTCTTTGTACACTTGAATTCGAAGACCACAGACCGCTTTATGACTGGGTTGTAAGAGAATGTGAGTTTGAGAATCCTCCTCGTCAGATAGAATTTGCCAAGATGTATCTTACTAATGTTGTTACAGGTAAGAGATACATTAAAAAGCTTGTTGAAGATAAAGTAGTTGACGGATGGGATGATCCTCGTCTTGTAACTATCGCAGCTCTTAGAAGAAGGGGTTATACACCACAGTCAATCAGAAAGTTCGTAGAACTTCTTGGAGTATCAAAGGCTAACTCTTCTGCAGAAATGGCAATGCTTGAGTATTGCATCCGAGAAGACCTTAAGCCTACAGCCAAGAGAATGATGGCTATCCTTCATCCTGTAAAGCTTGTGATAGATAACTATCCGGAAGGACAGACAGAAAAGGTTACTATCGAATATAATAAGGAAAACCCGGAGATGGGAAGCCGTGAGGTTGTATTTGGCAAGGAGCTTTATATCGAAGCTGAAGACTTCATGGAAGAGCCACCTAAGAAATATTTCCGTATGTTCCCTGGCAATGAAGTACGTCTTATGAACGCTTATTATGTTAAATGTACGGGTTGCGAGAAGGATGCAGATGGCAATGTAACAGTTGTACATGCTGAATATGATCCTGCAACAAGAGGCGGTGACAGTGCAGACGGACGTAAAGTAAAGGGTACTATCCACTGGGTATCTGCTGCAGGAAGCAGAGACTGTGAAGTTCGTCTATATGAGAACCTTACAGATGAGGAAAAGGGCGTTTATAATGAAGAGGACGGATCCCTTAATCTGAATCCTAATTCGATTACTGTAATAAAAAATGCTAAAATAGAAGAAGAGCTTGTAGGTGCACAGAAATATGACAGATTCCAGTTTGTAAGAAACGGATATTTCTGTGTTGACAGTAAGGATTCCAAAGACGGCGAGCCGGTATTTAACCGTATCGTTTCGCTTAAGAGTTCATTCAAACTCAGTTAAAGGAGCGTGCAACTATGTCATTACTTTCAGGACTTGAGAAATTCGGACTAGGTAACTTAAAAAGTGAGAAGGTCTTCGACAAAGAAGAGAAGGTCGAAGAAGAACCAAAAGAGAAGCCCAAAACAGTATCTGTTGCCAAGGAGCTTCCTGAAGAGAAAACTCTAGTTTTTGAAAAGAAGTATATGTGCCCTGTTTGTGAGACGAGCTTTACTTCACTGACAGTAAGGACCGGTAAGGTACATGTCAAGGAACAGGAAATTGATCTTCATCCTATTTATGATCTTATGGATGAGATCAAGTATGACATAGTTGCGTGTCCATCATGCGGCTATGCAGCTCTTGCAAGGTATTTTGATAGTATTGCAAAGAGGCAGAAGGATGCGATCCGCGAGAAGATCTGCATGAATTTTAAGCCTATAAAGCATAAGTATGAAATATATACTTATGATGATGCCCTTGAGCGTTATCAGCTTGCACTTGCAAATGCAATTGTCAAAGATGCAAAAGCATCAGAAAAGGCATATCTGTGCCTTCGCTATGCATGGCTTATAAGACAGATGCTTCGTGATCCTGTTACCATGGCACTTCCTCATTATGATGATAAGCGCAAAGCTGAAATGAAGGAAGAAGAAAAAGAGCTCCTTAAGAATGCTCTTGAAGGCTTTGTAACAGCCAAGCAGAGCGAAGCATTCCCTATAGCCGGAATGAATACAATAACTCTTGATTATCTTCTTGCAGCTCTTTATATGGAAAATGGAGAATATGCTCCTTCCATGAAGCTTATTGGAGAAATACTGGTTTCAAGATCTGCTAGTAATCATACCAAAGAAAAAGCGCGTGATCTCAAAGATATGATTGAGAGCAAAATGCGAGAAGAGAGTAAAGGCTAGTATAAAAATAATACAAATAATATAAAAGGCATCCGCATAAGCGGATGCCTTTTGTGGTCTCTGTGTTTAAGTTTAGAACTAAATTCATCTACAGAGAATTAGTTCATGCAGGTAGGATTATTATTTCTCATCATCGAAGAATTCTTCGGTTTCTGATTCAGAGGCTTTGTCGTCTTCCTTGTCGTCTTCTTTAGTAGCACGATCGAGGTTGACATATCCGCGTTCATCAGATGAGTTATCATCGATATCAGCATCATCAAAGTCATCGAAATCGTCGAAATCATCATCTTCGAGATCATCATCGAATTCGCTGTTCTTCTTGTTGAGGTAATAGTAAATACCTGCAGCGGCTGCAGCTGTAGCAGCACAAAACATAACAAATTTACCAAAACCGTGTGATTTAGACATTGTAAGCCACCTTCCTGTGCCGCCCGGCACATTAACTTATTTCTACACGTGATTTTATTTTAATACATTTTGGGCGAATCGAAAAGAGGAAATATCCTACCAAATTAACAGATTTGTGGCATAATGGTAATATAACTAATAATTTGGGGAGAGATGGCATGGACGATAAGTTTTTTGACCTGAAAAAAGAGAAGCAGGACAGAATACTGAATGGGGCGCTTAAGATATTTGCCTTGAACGGTTACAAGAACGGAAGTACTGATGTGATAGTCAAAGAGGCAGGGATAAGCAAAGGTCTTCTTTTTCATTACTTTGGTACCAAACAGGAGCTTTACAGATTTCTTCACGACTATAGTATAAGATTTCTGCAGCTCGAAATAAGAAGTAACGTATCTGCAACAGAGACAGACTATTTTACCATCTGGCGTCAGATCCTTGCTTCGGAAGAGTCTATCATGGACCAGTATCCGTATATGATAGCCTTTTTGGAATCTGCAGAGACAGAAACAGATCCTGATACTTTTGATCCTGAAGAGGAGAGAAAGAGAAGCAGAGATGTTTATGCTGCAGCAACAAGAAATGCTGACCTTGTGCATTTCAATCCTGATATAGATATAAAAGCCATAGAGGACATGCTCCATTTTACAAGGAATAATGTCCAGAGAAAGCTTATGTTCAAAGATATGATGGATGCCGGAATATATGTTCAGCAGGTATCTCATTATTTTGATATAATGGCTAAACTTACTTACATTTAATACCGAAAATATAGATAGTGAGCCTATGATCCTAAAACCGTCAGTGTTGAAAGGAGCGATCATGAGTAAAATTGTCATAGCAGGTATTACCCAGTTTGAAACAGTAATCAAGGTCGATAAGATTCCATTTGATATGGGCAAACAGATACACGATGCGCCTGTATATGTTGGAGGTGGTGGAGATGCCATGAATGAAGCTATGGCTCTTACAACTCTCGGCGATCAGGTCTTCTTTATGTCTGTAGTTGGACAGGATCAGAATGTAGAAGTATTTAATCCGCCTGATTTCAAGGTTCATCTTGATACCAGCTATATGCTCCCTATCATGAAGTCAACTCCTTCTGAAATCATATTCTTTGATAATGAACAGAATCAGTTGATATTTCAGGATCTAAAGGACGTCAGAGATGCAAGATATGATATGTCTATGGTAAGACCTATCATGGCAGAAGCTGACTGTCTGCTTGTTTCTAATGCTAATTTCTGCAGACCATTCGTTCATTATGCTCTTTCTGCAGGCAAGAAGATTGCTCTTAATATGCGCTCTTATTCCAAAGAAAAAGAAAAATACAACACTGACTTTTTGGAAAATTCCGACATAATATATTTAAGTGATGACTCTGTTGAGGGTGATCCTTATGATTTTATAGACGACTTTGCAAAGCGTTTTGATCCTGAGATCATAATCCTTGGTCAGGGCAAAACGGGTCTTATCCTCTACGACAGAGATCGTCATATAAAGGTGCATTATAACTCAGTTTCTACCAATGAAGTTGTCAATTCACTTGGTGCAGGTAATGCGCTTATTTCTGCTTTTATTCACTATTATCTTGAAACCAAAGACAGCGTTAATGCTATAAAGAACGGACTTTTATATGCATCCTACAAGACAGGATTTATGAGAACCTGTGAAGGTTTCCTTACTCCTGAACAGGTAGAACAGTGGCGCGAGCTTATATGGAAGACTCAGTCCATTACTGATGTATATGGCGTTGATATAGGTTAAGCGATATCATTTTATCATTTCGGATTAATATTAGTTATCTCAAAAATAAATACAGGTGTTAAAAGATTCTTTTGACACCTGTATATAAAATGCCATTGCAATTAGACTTGCATGGTGATATATTATTTTAGAAAACGTTTTCCAGACTTTTCTAAAGGGTTAGAGCTGGAATATATAAAATGATCAAGATAACCAATTACCTTTAGGTGGTGGGAATATCTTGATTTCGGGTGCGGGGTTATAAGCCCCGTACCCGTAGAACTGCGTCAGCAGTGATTTTATAACGAGCAAAAAGCGAAGCGTTTGCGAGTTTAACCTTTTGAATGATAATTTTAAGACGTAAGGGTCAAAAGTCATTTCGATTCGAGCTTGCTCGAAATCGAATATGAATTTATGACCCGCCAAACATGAGCAAAGTAGCACGTAGTGCGGATTTGTGAATGTTTGAGGATTGTGGGAGTTTCGTAGAAACGGAACAATCCGACCGTCATAAG
>NZ_JAILQF010000012.1 GCF_024699075.1 Butyrivibrio sp. | reverse complement strand
TCGAAGGCTCTATTGCCAACTGATTCAAAGAATCACGAAACACGCAGTAAATGCGCGTTTCTGTAATTTACGTTCAAGAAATCAAATTTAATGACTATTTGCTTTATTAAGCAATAGTAGGAGGTTTTATTATGTGCGTAGCAATACCGGGAACAGTAATTGAAGTAAAAGATAAAAATGCGGTAGTTGATTTTAACGGTAATACAGTTAATGCCAGAGCCGGACTTGTAGATGTTGTACCTGGCGACAGGGTGCTGGTTCATGCCGGATGTATAATGCAGAAGGTATCACAGTCAGAGGCTGAAGAGATAGAAAAGCTTTTCGGAGAATTAGAATCAATTTAAAATAAATCTTAGGGAGATATGATCCGGTTATGGATTTAAAAAAGGTTATTGAATATTTGGGCTCATATGATGGCCCTGAAATGAATATCATGGAAGTCTGCGGAAGCCATACGGGAGCTATAGCCAAGAATGGTATCCCAGGACTTCTTTCCCCCAAAATACATCTTATATCTGGGCCGGGGTGTCCTGTCTGTGTTACTCCGTCATCATATGTAGATCATTTAATTGAGCTTTCGCTTAAACCAGACACCTGCATAGTGACTTTTGGAGACCTTATAAGGGTTCCCGGTTCTGAAAAGAGCCTTTCCATGGTCAAAGGTCAGGGCGCAAGAGTTGAGATGGTCTATAGTCCCATGGATATAATAAATATGGCTAAAGGTGAGCCTGATACTACATTTATATTTGCAGCTGTTGGATTTGAAACAACAATGCCTGTATATGCTCTTTTAATGCAGAGTATTATCGAAGAGCATATAGAAAATGTAAAGCTCCTTACGGCTCTTAAAACTATGCCTGAAGTTATAGAGTGGCTTTGTGATAGTAAGGCTCCAGTTAACGGATTCATAGCGCCTGGACATGTGTCAGTAATAACAGGCATACATTGTTTTGAGTCTATAGCAGCTAAATATAATATTCCGTTTGGAGTTGCCGGATTTACCGGAGAGCAGATCCTTATTGCTTTATATGGAATCGTAAAAGCGCATGGACAGGGCAAGGTCATGAATTTCTATCCTTCTGTTGTAAAAGATGATGGAAATCCTAAAGCAAGAGACCTTATCAATCTATACTTTGAGAAAAGTCCGGCAGCATGGCGTGGAATGGGAATAGTTGATGGCTCCGGAATGGTTCTTAAAAAAGAATATATAAGTTATGATGCGGGAAGCTATGATCTTACTTATGATCATAAAGCTAATGCAGCCTGCAGTTGTGATCAGGTTCTTATGGGCAAGAAGAAACCATATGAGTGCCCACTTTATGGCAAAGTATGTACACCAATGACTCCTCAAGGTGCATGTATGGTATCGACAGAGGGCGGATGCTTTACATACTATACTAATAACAGACATGACTGATATAAAATACAGGATTTTATCATAATATCGAAAAGAGAAAATGCCATTTTCAAATTTATACTTTAGAAAATAAAGTCTTGGAAAATATTATAAATATAAAAGAGGAATAAAAATGCAGCAGGATATTATAACAATGGTACATGGAAGCGGCGGAAGTGCAACGTCCGACCTTATTCAGGAAGTATTTGCCAGTGAATTTAAAAATGACACACTTGATCAGATGGAAGATAGCGCAGTTGTAACTGGAGGATCAAAGATAGCAGTTACAACTGACAGCTTTGTCGTAACTCCGCCTGAATACAAAGGAGGAGATATAGGAAGACTTTGTATATGCGGAACTGTAAATGACCTTCTGATGAGAGGCGCTGTTCCTAAATATATTACCTGTGGTTTCATATTGGAAGAAGGAGTTAAGCTGGATCTTTTAAAAAGAGTAGTTCATTCAATGGCAGAGACTGCAAGAGAGGCTGGAGTACAGATTGTAGCAGGCGATACCAAGGTGGTCAATGGTAGTGGCGAGTTTTATATTAATACTGCAGGCGTAGGAATTGTCGCTGACGATGTTGATATAAAAGCTTCAAATGCATGTGACGACGATGTCATAATTGTTTCTGGGACTATGGGAGATCATCATGCAGCAATACTTTCTGAAAGGATGGAAATTGACACGAATGTCACAAGTGATAATGCGCCTCTTGTAGACATAGTTCGTAATCTCCTTTCTAATAATATTAAAGTGCATACACTAAGAGATGTTACAAGAGGAGGGCTTGGAACAGTACTTAAAGAACTTGCAAAAGCTTCCGGCAAAACCTTCTATATAGAAGACGAAGCAATACCTGTTAAAAAGGTAGTAATAGATTTCTGCGGTCTTCTTGGCCTTGATCCTATATATATGGGTAATGAAGGAAAACTTGTAGCAATTGTTGCAAAAGATGATGCGGATAAGGCTCTTGATGTTATTAGAAATAGTAAATATGGAGAAGACGCTACTGTTATTGGAGAGGTTAAGAACGATAATCCTGGAGAAGTAATATTAAAGACAAGAATTGGTGGAAAAAGATCAATTGATATTCTTCAAGGCGAGGGCCTTCCTAGGATCTGTTAATAATAAATAAAAAGTATATATAGACACAGTAATAAGCTTTGTATAAAAAAGACTATACGGGTCACAAAAGAAAGGACAGGCATATTATTTTTGCTTGAAATTATTAGTGATGAAAAGAAGACTTACCATATCCTTTAATGCACCAGTTACATTATGGCTTGTAGTGATAAGCTTTGGAGCTACACTAGCAGGAATACTTACAGGTGGAGTAATAACTGAAAAGTTTTTTATGACATATCATTCTTCGCTTACTGATCCATTTACATATCTTAGATTTGTAACTTATATATTTGGCCATTCAGGCTGGAGTCACTTTATAGGTAACGCCTCGTATCTTTTACTTCTTGGACCTATGCTGGAAGAAAAGAATGGCGGCAAGGTAATGATTGAGGTTGTACTGATAACAGCTGTTATCACTGCACTTATTAACTACATCTTTTTCCCTAATGTTGGCCTTTGCGGAGCAAGTGGGATTGTCTTTGCTTTTATTATGCTTTCATCATTTACCGGTTTCAGAGAGGGAGAGATACCGCTTACTTTTATACTTGTTGCTGTTATATATATCGGTCAGCAGATTTATGATGGATTGTTTCTTACAGATAATGTTTCTAATATGGCTCATATTATTGGCGGCGTTATTGGTGCTTTTATGGGATATGTTCTCAATAAGGGTGGAAAGCGCAGATAAATTTTGAATATATAAAATGATCAAGATAACCCATCACCTTTAGGTGGTGGGTTATCTTGATTTCGGGTGCGGGGTTATAAGCCCCGTACCCGTAGAACTGCGTCAGCAGTGATTTTATAACGAGCAAAAAGCGAAGCGTTTGCGAGTTTAACTTGATAAGAATAGCATATGTGTGATACATTTATGCATTGAAGGAGCTTGAAAGAAGCAGGTTTTACCAGGGGGGATTATATTTGTATGGAAAATCAAAAACTGATCAGGAAATTGCTGATCTACATGAAAGGCAGCAATTCAGAATATGATGTTTATAATCACACAGAATATTCTTCTCTAAAGCAAAGACTTATAAATGAAGGATATAATTTTTATCCTAATTATGGGAATAAAGTATGGTATCAAGGGATATTATCTGAAATTCATAGGGATGATCTTGAGCTTTCTTATTATGATTACTCTGGAAATACTGAATATATTACTGATCATTACGATGCTGTACTTATGCCATGTGCAAATATCTTTTCAGAAGAATTTGTTGATAAGCTAATCAAGAATACAGAATTTATCAGGAAAGTTAAAATCCCGGTTTTTGTAATTTCTTGTGGAATACAGCTAGGGCAGACTGAATCTGTCGACAATCTCATAAGAAAGATTGGCAAAGAGTCATCAGAATTTATTGATGCAGTTTATCAAAATGGTGGAGATATCTGTCTTAGAGGATATATAACAAAAGATTTTTTTGATAAACTTGGATTTGATTTCGCATTTGTAGGAGGATGCCCTTCTATTTATCAAAGAGGCAGAAATCTTAAGATAGACAAAAAGAATGTTTCAGCTTCAGAATTTAAGGTTGCTGTAAATGGTCATAATACTGAGCTTAAAACAAAGCTATATAGAGATATTTTCAGGCAATATCCGGAAAGTGAATTTTTTGATCAGGATGAATATGGAGAGTATTTGTATACTCCGGACTTTTTATCTGATAACAGTATAAAAAAGATAATTCAACATGTACGTAAGAATGGGAATATGGGCTGCAATTTATTGTTCCAAGGAAAAATAAATTATTTTGCAGATGTTGATGACTGGATTGGGTATATTGCTGAAAACAATTTTAGTATGGCATTTGGTTCCAGAATACATGGTAATATAGTTCCTATCCTTTCGGGAGTCCCTGGGGTTGTTAACAGCTGCGATTCAAGAACAAGAGAAATAGCTCAGTTTTACGATATCCCCTGTTATACTACTAAAGAAATTGAAGAATTTAAAGATCTTTATGATTTATATGAAAAGATTGATTATTCAACTTTTAATAAGACATATATATCGAAATTTGAGGAATTTGAAAAGTTCTTAAGAAAATGTAAGCTGGTCGATGAAATAAATGAAAAAAATATTTTTGGCATATCAACCAAAGTAAATAAAACAATAGTAAATGAAAATGATATATATAAGATGAGAAATAAATATATGCGAATGAAGCCGCTTTATTGGTTTATTGATAAAAGCTTAAATATTTATCACGGAATAAAATGATAATAAAAAAGAAGCCTTGGATTGAGGTGCCCCTAAAAGTTAGACTTTTTGGGGGACGGTACAGATCCACGGCTTCTTTTTTTATAAGATGAATATTGGTCTATTTACTTGGCTTTTGGAATGAAGTAACCAAAAGTCATTATTTTATGTAGTGCTAATTTAAAGATATGTAGCTTATCAGTCTCTCTGGAATAAGTCTCTTGTATATACCTTATCTCTGACATCATCAAGGCAGCTGTTATAGCGGTTAGCAATGATAGAATGGCTAAGTTTCTTGAATTTATCAAGGTCATTTATAACTTCACTTCCAAAGAAAGTTGTACCATCTTCAAGTGCTGGTTCATATATTACAACCTTAGCGCCTTTGGCTTTGATACGCTTCATGATTCCCTGGATAGAAGACTGACGGAAGTTGTCTGAGTTTGATTTCATAGTAAGTCTGTATACACCAACAACTACTTCGTGCTCTTTTGATTTGGAGAATGACTCTGAGTTACCATAAGCACCGGCAATTTCAAGAACTCTGTCAGCTATAAAATCTTTTCTTGTACGGTTAGATTCTACGATTGCTTCTATAAGATTTTCTGGAACATCCTGGTAGTTAGCAAGTAGCTGCTTAGTATCCTTTGGAAGACAATATCCGCCATAACCAAAGGATGGATTATTGTAATGAGTACCTATACGAGGATCAAGACATACACCATTGATTATCTGCTGTGTATTGAGATCCTTTGACTCTGCATAGGTATCAAGCTCGTTAAAATATGATACACGAAGAGCAAGATATGTATTTGCAAAAAGCTTAACAGCCTCTGCCTCAGTAAATCCCATAAATAATGTATCAATATTCTTCTTAAGAGCGCCTTCCTGAAGAAGTGCAGCAAACTCATGAGCGGATTTATCAAGTGAAGCGTCTTCTGGATCAGTACTTACGATGATACGTGATGGGTAAAGGTTATCATATAAAGCCTTTGACTCACGAAGGAATTCAGGACTGAATATGACCTTGTTTGTATTGTATTTCTTTCTTACTGATGCAGTATAGCCTACAGGGATAGTAGATTTAATGACCATGACAGCATTAGGATTAACTGACATAACAAGCTCTATTACAGCTTCAACAGCTGATGTGTCAAAATAGTTTTTCTTTGCATCGTAGTTTGTAGGAGCTGCGATAATAACAAAGTCAGCATCCTTATAAGCTGAAGCGCCGTCAGTTGTTGCTTTAAGATCAAGCTCTTTTTCAGCAAGATATTTTTCTATATAATCATCCTGAATTGGAGATTTCTTATTATTGAGCATCTCAACCTTTTCAGGAATGATATCTACAGCTGTAACATGGTTGTGCTGAGCAAGGAGAGTAGCAAGTGAGAGGCCTACATAACCAGTACCTGCAACTGCAATAATTTTAGGAGATGCTTTTGGAAGAGAAGTTCCATTATCTGTCTCTTCAAAAAGATCTGTTATATCAAACTTAAGCGTCTCTGAGAGAGCCTCAAGCTGTGGAATAGAAGGCATATATTCACCGGATTCAAGATGACTAAGCATTGTGCGGTTGATTCCTGTTGCTTCTGAAAGCTGTGCCTGGGTTAATGAAAGCGCTTTGCGCTGATTAATGATCGTATTTGTGAGTAAAGATTGAGATATCTTTTTCATTATTATAGCTCCTTTGTTATTTGTAATAACAATTTGTTATTGGATTCATTATATATACAATAACATTATCAGAGAAAATGTCAATTATATAATTTGAAAATGATAAAAATGTTATAAATTATAACATTAGTAGTTTTATTAAAGTCAAAATAAAGATTTATGTAAAAACAAGATTATTAAGTAACAAACATAAAATAAATAATTGGTAATTATGTCCATATAATTAAAAGTAAGATTTGTTACAATATTAATGTAATAGATTCTCGTTACAAATACCGCAGAAAGGAATCGTGCGTATTGAGTGAATTGTATAGTAAGAAATATACATATGAGAATTCGTTATTTGTCATCGTTCTTTGCAACGAAGACGACGAGAGGTTGATGGATTTTTTTGAGAACAATGTTAAGAGGGTAATTGATTCCAAGGAGGATATGTACAAATGGTTGATATCTCATGATATTTACTTTTTTGTACACTATGTAAGAAAAGAAAAGTTTTTTATAAAACATTTACTAAGCTTACGGGATTTTAAGAGGAATAAAAAGATTTATCCACCTTCTAATGAAGCTTTGGCTAAGTATGAGAAAGATGATGATCTTATACAGGAGCTGGTTCTTGCTTTCAGTTCAGAAGGATATCATATAGTGGAGATGTAAAAAGATTCTTGAAAACTTAATAGCGAATTTATTATTAAATAACCGGCATGATTTTGTGCCGGTTATTTTTTTGAAAAAATGACTGTTGAGCATACACCATACTATGGTCATATTATTACTTTCAACATTGTAAGATTTCTTGACCATATTAAAGGTTTTGTTTATAGTAGATAGGGTTTGATGTATCATGGATAAACTATGGGCAGGATTTATTTTTGCCCTATAAGGGAAGGAAAGGCATGGAAGAAAAAGTTTTAGAGTTGTATGGGAATGAGACTCATGCTGTAAATGAAGCTATAGATCGTATAGTTATTGGCATATATGAGATGAAGCGTGAATATAAGGCAAATTCATTTCTTTTTACAGGTATTGGAAGTGGAGTAGGAACAACTACTGTTGCTATAGACATAGCAATTGCATTGTCTGAAGCTGGTTGGAAGACACTTTTTGTTGATTGTGACTTTAGAAAAGGTAACGAGTTTAAGAGAATAAGTGCACCTTTAGGCAAAGATCTTGCATCATATTTGACAGAAGATGATGTAAAAGAATCTGATATTATTTGTGATACTACATATGAGAATTTATCTTATGTGGCATCAGGCGAGAGATATAATACACCGGTAAGGCTTCTTTGCAGTGATAAAATGGAAGCTCTCTGTGATGAATTTAAGGCAGAATATGATTTTGTAATATATGATCTGCCTTCAATCAGCATTGTTAATGATGCTAAAATTCTGATACCTTCAGTAGACAGATATATTCTTGTTGGTGGCGTAAATATTACTACTAAAAAGCAGATATTTGATGCTAAGCTTGCGCTTCTTGCTTATGGCAAGAAGAATGGTGGAATAATTGCCAACAGAATGGATAAATCCCAATATAGAAAGAATATAAAGGATTATAACTACTTTGATGAAAAGAACCTTAGAAAGACTGTAAGACGCAGAAGAAAGTTTAAGTCTACACCTAAGGACTATTCACTTACTCAAAGTGACATAGATATTCTGACTAAAAATAAGCACAGCATAAAGGAAGGTGAGCAGAAATAATGAAGGCAATTAGAATAAAAAATACTGTTATAACTTTCCTTGTAGCGATAGTAATCTTTATAACAGTCTTTGCTACAGCTGCAGCAAATGCTTATGCTATCGAACCAGAACCACTTGATAATGCTACACTTGTGATTACTTCATATAGTATAGACGGAGAAGAATATGTTACTCCCGGAGAAGTATTCACTTTAAATATTACTGTAAAAAATACAAGTTATACTCAGCGGGTTGGTAATGCGTATGTTACCTTTACACAGCCAGAAGATCTTATATATGTCGAATATGGTAAGACAGCTGTAGGATATCTTGGATATTTTAAAGAAACTGAGGAAAAGCAGACAGCTATAAGACTTGTAGCATCAGAGGCAATTGATACAACTCAGATACTTGCATATCTTACGCTTACATTTGCTGATGCATATAATACACATAATGAAACAGTAAATCAGGTTCAGATTCCTGTATCTGACAGTGGTATCGTCGTAGTTGATAAATATGATGCAACAACTCAGGCTACTACAGGTTCAGGTAACAGAATAGGTGTAACATATCACAACAGTGGTAATACATCAATTGGTGATATAGTTTTGCATATGTCCGGAAGCACCATTGTTCCCCAGTACCATGAGCTTGGAGCGCTTACAAGCAATGCTGTAGCGACGGCAGATGTATATCTGATTTTTACTATAGAGGGGTCACAGAGTGTTGACTTTTATTTTACATATGTAGATTCGGATGGAATAACGCATCAGACAGCTACTCAGACATATACTTTTAATGTAACGGCACCGGAAGCTAATGAGATAGAAGATGTTTCTATTACTAATAATTATCGAATAAATAAGATTGTAAGTGTGATCTTGTGTGTAGTAGCAATAATAATTTCTCTAATTCTTGTTATGATCTACAGAATTAAGAGTAATAGCAGTAGAAGAGGATAATTCAGCTTTTTAGGTGAGGTTAATAATGAATATTAATGAAGATATAAGGTTTGAAGATTTTGTTATAAGTTTTAAAACTGTATGGAATAAGAAAATAATATGCATTGCAGGCGCATTTATTATGTTTGCAGTTGGCATTTTACTAACTTGGAACTCTGATGTTAGTAACTATTATTCATCATATGTAAGTATATATAGTAACAGCTATGGTAATGTTGAAGAATCTTATGATGCTACTACTGTAATGAACAGTTATGCAGAAGTGGTTACTAGTTCAAAAGTATGTGAAAGAGCAGCATCTTCATTACCGCAGTATGGATTTACTGCAGCAGAAATTGCTGATTTACTTACGGTTACTTCTTCTGATAGTGTTTCAATCAAGATCGGGGCATCATATACCGATCCTAATGTTGCAGAAGATGTTGCTAATGCAGTTGCAGAATCGTTTGTAATCGAAATGAGAAATATTACCGGTTCGAACGCTGTTCAGGTCCTTGATTCAGCAAATAGTGCAAGAAGGACATATAGCGGTTTTGCAAACCTTTGGAAAAAACGTGCATTATTTTTTGTAATAGGATTTGTTCTAGTTGCAGGAGTGATATTCGTTACGGAGCTGTTTTCTAATAAGGCGCGCCTTGTTGAACAGTTTGTTGTTGATGAGGATGATTTTATTCTTGGTATAATTCCTGAAGCGGATTCGAAAAATGGTAAATAATAATGTGAAGCTGTCGGTTATTATTCCTGTTTATAATGCAGATAAATATATATCCGATTGCCTGAATAGTATTATAAAAAATGCGTCTTCTGATATTGAGATATTGGTGATAGATGATGGTAGTACTGACAATTCCAAAAATATCATCAGTGATTTTATAAAAAGAGACGGACGGATAAAATGTATTACTCAGGAAAACAGTGGTGTTTCAGAAGCAAGGAATAATGGGCTTAGGAATGCTAAGGGAGAATATATTCTTTTTCTGGATGCTGATGATTATTTAGAAGAAGATGTATTTAATTATCTTATTTTAAGTCTTTATGAGGATGTGTCTGATTATACAGCATATTCTAAAAAGATTTTGTATTCAGATGGCACTACTAAAGATATTTTTTATTCTTGTGACCAGGAAAAATGTTCAGATTCTGGATATATAAATGAACTGATGTATGCATCATCTTCATTTAATGAATGTTGGGGGAAAGTCTTTAAAAAAGAGATTATAGATAAATATAATATTAAGTTCCCCAAAAACATAGCAATAGGCGAAGACCTGCTATTTGTCTATGACTATTTTGAAAAATGTAAAAGCCTTGAACTTGTCAATAAATGCCTTATAGTTTACAGACAACATAGTGGAAGTGCTATGAAAAAAAGCTTAACAGATGACAGGTTAAAGTATACAGACATGTTATATACTGTCGGGAATAGATACGTAAATGCATTAAATGATAAGAGATTATCTTATAAGGCAGATATTTATTATTTTAGAGTTATTACTAATTTATGCAGAGAGTATGCAGCTTGTAAGGATAATAATAAATGTATAGAAATGATATACAGATCAGAAGTTGCACAAAAGGTAATGAGTAAATTAAATATAAGCATGATTCCTTTATACAAAAAGCATGAATATTTACTTATTAAATTAAAGCTTGTAAAGCTATCTGCGCTATATTACAGATTAAAAGCAAGGGCATAAAAATGAGTTCCATATCACTGGTTGAAAGAAATGCAAAGAACAGACAAAACTTCATACAGATGTTATATACATGTGCCCTTTTATTACTGGCTTTTAAGAATATAACAGACTCATCTATAATCATGAAAAAACCAGGTTTTTTAGATGATCTGATTATCGTGTTATTTACAGGTATTATTGGCGTAAAGATTATTACCCAAAGATATACGCTTTTTAAGTTCGTTTTTTCAATAGTATTATTTTGTCTATGTCTATATACATGTATTAAATGTTATTATTTTTATTTATATTTTACGGCTCTTCTCTTTATAGCTATACAGGATGTTGATCTTGAAAAAGCGCTTAACATTGTTTGGAAGTTTAAGGCTTTTTTAATATCAATACATGTAATTGCTTATATGGCTGCATTTATATTAAATCCTTATAGTGTTCCTTATTCTTACAGAAATGGCGTTCAGAGAATGACATTTTACCAGGGACATGCTAATACATTTTCAATGTATATATGTTGGATATCAATGGAATTCTTATACTCCAATTTTAAAAAGCTAACACCACTTAAACTTGGGGTGGTGTGGATCATTAATTATTTTTTCTATATTTTTTGCGATTCGAATACAGCTCTGACAATTATAACTATAGCAAGTATACTGATATATATTTCTATGCTCAAAAATGACTTCAGTAAGTATTATGAGTGGCTTATAAAAATATTTTCAAAATATTTATATGCTTTTCTATCAATTTTCTTTGTAACTATAATTATAGGTTATGTTAATGGGCTGTTTTCAGGTGTATTTGAGATCCTTGATCAGATGTTTACAGGTAGACTTTTATATGGAGCTGTAGCTTATGATCTGAAGGGATTGTCTATATTCGGTAAGGTTGCTGCTTTTGATGATAAGATATTTTGGAGAGGGCACTGGATTGATGGGATGATCTTCGATAATTGCTATATCTGGATGATAGTATGTTATGGAATTGTATATCTTGTTCTTATATCAATGGCTTCAATAGTTTTTAATTCTCAGATGGATATAAGAGACAGGATATTTATAATACTTTATTCATTGTACACAATCATGGAAGCATATGTTATGAATGCAGCTATATGTTTTCCGCTTCTTATTTTTGGTATCTACTTTACCAAAAAGAAAGAATCAAAAACTTCTATCATGATGAATAGATTATCAAAAAAGGAACATAGAATAAATGAAAGCCAAAGTAAGTATTATAATACCTGCTTATAATATCAGGGATTATATAGAAAAATGCTTAAATAGTGTAATTTCGCAGGATTACGATAAGGAACTTACAGAGATCATTATTGTAGATGATGGATCTACTGATGGTACTGCAGAAATACTTGATGAGTATGCTAAAGCAAACAGTTATATAAAAGTAATACATAAGCAAAATGGTGGTGTTTCCGCAGCTAGAAATGATGGGATTAAAAAAGCTACTGGAGATTATATATTTTTCTTTGATGGAGATGATTTTCAGGAAAAATATACCTGTAGCGAACTTGTAGGGATTATTCAAAAAGAGGCCTGTGATGCAGTTATTTATGGATATCACAGGTTTGAAGACGGCAAAGTATATGAAACTAATCTGCCAAGGTTTACTAAAGATATATATGTAGATGAAGAAGTAATAAATGAGGTAATGCCTGCATTTATTGGACTTTCATATGATGATGTTAATAATTGGATTGCAGGTATAAAGGATTCTTTGTATGTAGAAAATCCCGCATTATGGCGTATTCTTTGTAAGAGAAGTATTATTATCGATAATAATCTTAAATTTGATGAAACATTAAAAGTTGGCGAAGATACCTGTTTTATTTCGGAATACCTTAGTTGCTGTAAGAAAGTATATGTACAGCAAAAGTGTTATTATTACCTGGTCACAAGGCCTACATCAGCTATTTATAGATATGAAAGAGAACCATTTTCCAAACTTGAAGGAAAGAAAAAGCTAAATGATGCAAGGCAGGCTCTTGTAGAAAGAGTAAAAAAGCGTACCGGAAAAGATATAACATATACTTTTGCAGGAACAATTGTCATGTCTGCAGTAGAAATGGCTTTCCAACTTTCAGGTAAGAATGCAAAGGCCAGTAGAAAAGAACGTTATGAAGGATACCAAAGCTTTGTAACAGATAAAAGAGTTTTAAATCTTATTATTGGTTTTGATATAGGGAATGGATCTATTATAAAAAGAATACCGTTTGTTATCTTAAAAAAAGGATGGTTACGATTATTGTTCTTGGCAACAACTATACTTCATTTGATAGGATATGAGTTTAAACGATGAAAATAGCTTTTTTGAATTTGTGTCATACAGATCCGGAGCTTGTAGCAAGGTGTGCTAAAAGACTTTGCACTGATCCGGATTTTGATATGTATGTACACGTTGATGCAAAACAGAATATAGAGCCTTTCAGGGAAGCGCTTAAGGATATACGAGGAGTATATTTTACGCCTGACAGATATAAAGTTTATTGGGGCGGATATAATGCTATACATGCCTGCTTTGAACTGATTCGAGCAGCAATAAATAGTGATATTCATTATGACTATTATGTAATGATGCAGAATCTGGACTATCCAATAAAAACCAATAGAGATATAAAGAGATTTTTTGAAGCCAATAAAGGCAAAGAATTTATAAGGGGATGTCCTGTAGCAAGGACAAAAGACTGGGAGTTTTCGAGGAAATACAAGCTTTTTTATATGAAAGATAATCCATATGGGAAAGTATCAAATAAGAATCCGGTTAAATTACTAAATACGATAGCTTCAATTTTCATGAGCATAACCACAATAGGCTTTAATGGCATTATTCATGAGAATGATGGTGATTATGATATTTATTATGGATGTGCACAGTGGGCTGTTACGGATGAATGTGCCAGATATTTAGATGATTTTGAAAAGACACACCCAAAATTTAATCGTAAAATGAAAATAATGCAGTTTCCTGATGAGGAATATTTTCATACAGTCGTACATAATTCAAAATTCAGGGAGCATTGTATTAAATATAATGAGCCACAAAAGAGATGGCTTGTTAACTGGAGAAATCTTACATATTTTGAATTCCCAAAGGAAGTTACGGTGCTTACAAAGGCAGATTATCAGAAATTGAAAGAAGTACCGGATCTTTTTTGCAGAAAAGTAAGAAGTGATATATCTAAGGACCTGCTTGATGAACTAGATAAAGAAAACTTATGAAAACTGGAGACATAAATGGGAGAGCCACTGATAACTGTGATAGTTCCAATCTATCATGTTGAAAAATATCTACATAGATGTATTGACAGCATAATTGATCAGACATACAGGAATCTGGAAATCATTCTTGTTGATGATGGTTCTGATGATGGGTGTCCGGAAATATGTGACGAATATGCCGGAAAAGATAATAGAATCGTAGTTATACATAAGGAAAATGGCGGTCTTTCAGATGCCAGAAACAAAGGTATAGAAATTGCAAAAGGTGAATATCTGGCTTTTGTAGATTCAGATGACTATATTCATAAAGATATGTATCAGATTATGATGGATTCTTTGTTTTCATCAGAGTCTGATATATGTATGTGTTCATACAAGTATGTGTATGATGGAAAAGCTAAAGAAAAAGATAACACATATGGAAGTGATTATAAGACAGAAATAATAGATGGAAAATCTGCTCAGAATAATTATTACATGGGCGATAAAAAACTTGAGCTGACTGTTGCTTGGAATAAACTTTATAAAAGAGAACTGTTTAGAGAATTACGATATCCCAAGGGCAAAATATTTGAAGACGAATATACAACGTATAAGGCTCTATATAAAAGTAATAAGATATGTATTGTTGATCTTCCCTTGTATTATTACCTTCAGAGAAATGACAGTATTATAGGTGAAATGAATGGGCAAAGAGATTCTAAAGTGGTAGAAGCATATCTTCAAAGAATAGATTTTTATAAATCTAATAAGGAAGAGTCCTTATGGCAAAAGAGCGTGATGCATTGCCTTCATATGATCTGTTATTTTAAATCTATGATTAGTAATGCAGATAGCTCCTGCAAAGTAAGTACATACAGTTACAGGAAAGATTTTTTGAAAGAAATAAACAGTTATACTTCAGCATATAAAAGTTTTAGTATTAGAGCAAAAATAGAAATCTTTATATATAAATTAAGTGAAAATATATATTACAAAATATGGAAGATGCTGAAAAAGAATTAATGTAGGAGAGGATTCTCCAGATAATCTTAACAAGAGGTTAAAATATGAAAGAAGAATTGGTAAGTGTAATCATACCAATCTATAACGCTTCTAAATATTTAGGAAATACTATTGAATGCATATTAAATCAAACATATAAGAATCTTGAGATCATTCTTAT